>NZ_CAURTV010000077.1:0-16921 GCF_963527515.1 uncultured Cellulomonas sp.
TCTCGGTGATGACCGCCTTGACGCCCAGCAGGCTGGTGCCCTTGGCGGCCCAGTCGCGCGACGAGCCCGAGCCGTACTCCTTGCCGCCGAGCACGACGAGCGGGATGCCGGCCGCCTGGTAGGCCTGCGCGGCGTCGTAGATCGAGCTCTGCTCCCCCGTGAGCAGGTTCTGCGTGAACCCGCCCTCGACCCCGGGGACCAGCTGGTTGCGCAGCCGGATGTTGGCGAACGTGCCGCGGATCATGACCTCGTGGTTCCCGCGGCGCGAGCCGTAGGAGTTGAAGTCGCGACGGCCCACACCGTGCTCGGCCAGGTACAGGCCGGCCGGGCTGTCGGCCTTGATCGACCCGGCCGGGCTGATGTGGTCGGTGGTCACGGAGTCGCCGAGCTTGGCCAGCACGCGCGCGCCGTGGAAGTCCACGACCGGCGCCGGTTCGGCCTGCAGGCCCTCGAAGTACGGGGGCTTGCGCACGTACGTCGACTCCGGGTCCCAGGCGAACGTGTCCCCCTCGGGGGTCGGCAGCGCGCGCCACCGCTCGTCGCCGGTGAACACGTCGGCGTAGTCCTTGGTGAACATCGCCCGGTCGATCGAGGCGTCGATCGTGGACTGCACCTCGTCCGGCGTCGGCCAGATGTCCCGCAGGAAGATCGGCTGCCCGGCCTCGTCGCGGCCCAGCGGGTCCGACTCGAAGTCGAAGTCCATGGTCCCGGCCAGCGCGTACGCGATGACCAGCGGCGGGGAGGCCAGGTAGTTCATCTTGATGTCGGGGTTGATGCGCCCCTCGAAGTTCCGGTTGCCCGACAGGACGGCAGCGACCGCGAGGTCGTGCTCCTGCACGGTCTCGGAGACCTTCTCGTCGAGCGGGCCCGAGTTGCCGATGCACGTGGCGCAGCCGTAGCCGACCAGGTGGAAGCCCAGCTTCTCGAGGTAGGGCCACAGACCGGCCTTCTCGTAGTAGTTGGTCACCACCTGCGAGCCGGGCGCCATCGAGGTCTTGACCCACGGCTTGGCTGTCAGTCCCTTCTCGACGGCCTTCTTGGCCACGAGCGCCGCCGCGATCATCACCGACGGGTTGGACGTGTTCGTGCAGCTCGTGATGGACGCGATCGCGACCGCGCCGTGGAACAGGTCGAATGACCGGCCCTGGCTGTCGACGGTCGGGAACACGCGCGTGGCAGACGAGGTGATCGCCGGGCTGTCCGACGCCGGGAACGACTCGCGCTCCGCCTCGTCGACGCCGTTGGTGACCTCGGGCGCGTACGTCGGCAGGTCCCGCTGGAACTGCTCCTTGGCCCGCGACAGCTCGATGCGGTCCTGCGGGCGCTTCGGCCCGGCGATCGACGGGACGACCGTGGACAGGTCGAGCTCGAGGTACTCCGAGAACACGGGCTGGACGTACCCCTCGGACGTGGGGTCGAGCCACATGCCCTGCTCCTTGGCGTACGCCTCGACGAGCGCGAGCTGCTCCTCGGAGCGACCGGTCAGGCGCAGGTACTCGATCGTCACCGAGTCGATCGGGAAGATCGCCGCGGTGGAGCCGAACTCCGGGCTCATGTTGCCGATGGTGGCGCGGTTGGCCAGCGGCACGGCCGCGACGCCCTCGCCGTAGAACTCGACGAACTTGCCGACGACGCCGTGCTGGCGCAGCTTCTGCGTGATGGTCAGCACGATGTCCGTGGCGGTGACACCCAGCGGGATGGTGCCGGTCAGCTTGAAGCCGACGACGCGCGGGATGAGCATCGACACCGGCTGGCCGAGCATGGCCGCCTCGGCCTCGATGCCGCCGACGCCCCAGCCGAGCACGCCCAGGCCGTTGACCATGGTGGTGTGCGAGTCGGTGCCGACGCAGGTGTCCGGATAGGCCTTCCCGTCGCGCACCATGACGACGCGGGCCAGGTACTCGATGTTCACCTGGTGCACGATGCCGGTGCCCGGGGGCACGACCTTGAAGTCGTCGAACGCGGTCTGGCCCCAGCGCAGGAACTGGTAGCGCTCGAAGTTGCGCTCGTACTCCAGGGCGACGTTGCGCTCGAACGCGTCCGCGCGGCCGGCCACGTCGATCTGGACCGAGTGGTCGATGACCAGCTCGGCGGGCGCGAGCGGGTTGATGCGGGCGGCGTCTCCCCCGAGGTCCACGACCGCCTCGCGCATGGTGGCCAGGTCGACCACGCACGGCACCCCGGTGAAGTCCTGCATGATCACGCGGGCGGGCGTGAACTGGATCTCCGTGTCGGGCTGGGCGTCCGGGTCCCACTCGGCGAGCGCGCGCACGTGGTCGGCGGTGATGTTGGCGCCGTCCTCGGTGCGCAAGAGGTTCTCCGCCAGCACCTTGAGGCTGAACGGCAGGCGCTCCACCCCCGGGACGGCCGAGAGCCGGTACACCTCGTACGAGGCGTCACCGACCTCGAGTGTTCCCTTCGAGCCGAAACTGTCCTTCGAACCAACGCTGTCGACGCTGCTCACGGGGGGCTCCTTCGCTGGCGGTCTGCCGGTGGTGCTGCCGGGGAGGGGGCTCACCCGGGCTGCTGTGCGGTGCGACCTCCCAGCCTAGGCGGCGGGGGCGCGCGATTTATCTCGACATCAAGATACATGGTCGCGGGGCCCCCCCGCCCCCCCGCGACGCGGGGGGGGGGGGGGGGCGGGGGGGCCCGGCCGGGGGGGCCGGGGGGGGGGGCCCCCGGCCACGCCCGGCCCCGGGGGGGTGGGGTGTGGGGGGGGGCCCGCGGCCGGTGCTCAGTGCTGGGCGGACCGCTCCGCGTCGACGGCGTCCTGCGCCTTGCGCTCGGCCTCGATCGCGCGCTGGTGCGAGCGCGGGTCGTAGTCCGGCGTGCCCTGCTTGTGCAGCTCCTGGGTGACCAGTCGCTTCGCCTCCGCCAGCCGGCTCACCGCGTCGTTGTCGCTCACCGTGACTCCCTCCCGCCGGGCCGTGCCGGTCCGGCTACGCGTTCCACGCTAGCCCGGGGGTGGTCGGCGTGCACCCAGTCAGCGGGTCAGCACGGCGACGGCCTCGAGGTGGTGGGTCATCGGGAACAGGTCGTAGGCCTGCAGGTCGGCCAGCCCGTAGCCGGCCTCGGCGAACAGGCCGATGTCCCGGGCCAGCGCCGCGGGGTCGCACGCGACGTAGACCACCCGCTCGGGGCGCAGCTCGGCGATGCCGGCGACGACCTTGCGCCCGGCGCCGGTACGCGGCGGGTCGAGCACGACGGCGTCTGCGTGCACCACGTCGGAGTCGGAGTCGACCTGCCCGGACAGCACCTGCGCGACGTCCCCGGCGTGCAGCTCGACGTTCGAGCGGTCGTGCAGGTTGCGTCGCGCGTCCTTGACGGCACGCGCGTCGCCCTCGACCGAGACGACCTCGCCCGTCGGGCCGACGGCGTCGGACAGGGGTGCGGTGAACAGCCCCGACCCCGCGTAGAGGTCGAGGACGGCTGCACCGTCGACGTCGCCGAGACCGGCCAGCACCGCGGCCACGAGCAGGTCGGGCGCCTCGCGGTGCACCTGCCAGAAGCCGGTCCCCGCCACGCGGAACTCGTAGCCGACCTCGCCGTGCTGGACGTGCTCCTTCACGGCGGTCCGCGCGTTCGGTCGCCCGTCCATCCGTCCGCGGCCGACGTCGAACGGTGCACCGTCGACCAGGACGAGGGGCGTGTCGCCGCTGGACGGGGCGATCGCCTCGACGCGCGCGCCACCGGACCAGCGGCGGCCGAACAGGTCGAGCGCCACGATGGCCTCGTTGGCCAGCGGCATGGAGTCGAGCAGGTGCACGTCGTGGGACCGGAAGCCGTGCATGCCCGCCCGGCCCTCCGCGTCGGTCACCAGCTCGATGCGGGTGCGCCAGCCGAGGCCGCCGCGCTCGTCGTCGCCCGGCGCTGCCTGCACCTGGACCTCGAGGTCGAGCTTGGCCAGGCGGCGCAGCTGCTCCGCGAGGACCGCGGTCTTCCACGCACGCTGCGCCGGCAGGGAGACGTGCGAGAGCTCTCCCCCGCCCACGCCGCCCGGGCCGGCGGCGGGCCACGCCGACTCGACCCGGTCGGCGGAGGCCTCGAGCACCTCGACGGCGTCGGCACGCCAGAACTTGGCGGTCTCCCCCGCGTCCGTCAGGCGGGCGCGCACCCGCTCACCGGGGAGCGTGTGCCGGACGAAGATGACGCGTCCCTCGTGGCGGGCCACGCAGTGCCCACCGTGGGCCACCGGGCCGATCTCGAGCTCGACGAGCCCGTTCGAGAGGTCAGGTGCAGAGTCAGTAGCCACGCGGAACGGTACCCCGGACCGGCTCCTCGAGCCCCGTCTGCCCCTCGGTGGACGCCAGCTGCCACGGCACGGACGCCACCACGACGCCCGGCGTGAACAGCAGGCGACCCTTGAGCCGCAGGGCGCTCTGGTTGTGCAGCAGCTGCTCCCACCAGTGGCCGACGACGTACTCCGGGATGTAGACGACCACGAGGTCGCGCGGGCTCTCGCGGCGGATGGCCCGCACGTAGGTCAGGACGGGGCGGGTGATCTCCCGGAACGGCGAGTCGAGCACGCGCAGCGGCACGGGGATGTTCATCGCCTCCCACTGCGCGCGCAGGAGGTCCACGTCCTCCGGGTCGACACCGACGGTCACCGCTTCGAGCAGCTGCGGGCGCGACGCACGGGCATAGGCCAGCGCGCGCATGGTCGGGCGGTGCAGGTGCGAGACCAGCACGATCGCGTGCACCCGGCTCGGCAGCGCGCGGGCGGCCTCGGCGTCCACACCCAGGGCCAGCTCGGCGCGCACCAGCGCGTAGTGGCGGTGGATCGACTGCATGAGCACGTACACGACCACCATCGCCAGGATCGCGATCCAGGCGCCGTGCGTGAACTTGGTGATCAGCACGACCACCAGGACGGTCGCCGTCATGGCCAGGCCGACCGAGTTGATGACCCGCGACCGCTTCATGCGCGCGCGGGACGCCGGGTCCGGCTCGGTGCGCAGGTGCCGCGTCCAGTGCCGGACCATGCCCAGCTGGCTGACCGTGAAGGAGACGAAGACCCCGACGATGTACAGCTGGATCAGCCGGGTGACCTGCGCGTCGAACGCCCAGATGAGGGCGATCGCCACGAGCGCCAGCGTGACGATGCCGTTGGAGAACGCCAGCCGGTCGCCGCGCGTGTGCAGCTGCCGCGGCAGGTACCCGTCGCGGGCCAGGATCGAGCCGAGCACCGGGAAGCCGTTGAACGCCGTGTTGGCGGCGAGCACCAGGATCAGGCCCGTGACGACCGCGATGATCACCGCGACGATCGGGACGCTCGCGAACACGGCCGAGGACAGCTGGCTGATCACGGGGTGCTGCACGTAGCCCTCGCCGACCGGGACCCCGTTCTCGAGCAGCTGCGTCTGCGGGTCGTCGGCGAACACCACGCCCGTCGCCCGGGACAGCAGCAGGATCGACATGATCATCACGATCGAGAGGCCGCCCAGGAGCGCGAGCGTGGTCGCCGCGTTCTTGGACTTGGGCTTCTTGAACGCGGGCACGCCGTTGCTGATGGCCTCGACACCGGTCAGTGCCGCGCACCCGGACGCGAACGCCCGCAGGACCAGGAAGAAGCCGGCCAGTCCCGTGAGGCCCTGGTCGAACGCCGCGTCGGGCGCCAGCTCGAAGCCCGCGCTCTCCGCCACCGCGAGGCTGCCGGTGAGCAGCTGGACGGAGCCCACGACGGCGATCGCACCGATGGCGACCATGAACAGGTACACCGGGACGGCGAACAGGCTCCCGGACTCCTTGACGCCCCGCAGGTTCACGAGGGTCAGCAGCACGACCAGGCCGACGGCGAACGCCGCCTCGTGACCGCGCAGCGCCGGGAAGGCGGACGCGGCGTACTGGGCGCCGGACGAGATCGAGACGGCGACGGTGAGGATGTAGTCCACCAGCAGCGCGCTGGCCACGGTGACGCCGGCGTTCCTGCCCAGGTTGGTCGTCGCGACCTCGTAGTCGCCGCCGCCCGAGGGGTAGGCGTGCACGTTCTGCCGGTAGGAGGCGACGACGACGAGCATCACCGCGACGACCGCCAGTCCCACCCAGGGGGAGACGACGAGCGCCGTCATCCCGGCGAGCGAGAGCGTCAGGAGGATCTCGTCCGGCGCGTAGGCGACCGACGAGAGCGCGTCGGAGGCGAACACCGGCAGCGCGATGCGCTTCGGCAGCAGCGTGTGACCAAGCCGGTCACTGCGGACGGGTCGTCCGAGGAACAGGCGCTTGGCGACATCCGAGAGGTCCGACACGATCCGCAATGCTAGGCCCGCGCACGCCCACCCACACCACCCGGGCGGCCGGCACGGTATAGCGTGCCGCACTGTGCACTTCGTGATCATGGGATGCGGACGGGTGGGCGCCACCCTCGCCAAGAGCCTCGAGGACAACGGGCACTCCGTGTCCGTCATCGACCAGAACCCCGAGGCCTTCCGCCGCCTCGACGCCGACTTCGGCGGCAACAAGGTCACCGGCCTCGGCTTCGACCGGGACACCCTGCGCCAGGCCGGGATCGACGAGGCGTTCGCGTTCGCCGCCGTCTCCGACGGCGACAACTCGAACATCCTGGCGGCGCGCGTGGTGCGCGAGACGTTCGGCGTCGAGAACGTCGTGGCGCGGATCTACGACCCGCACCGCGCCGAGATCTACCAGCGGCTCGGCATCCCCACCGTGGCGACCGTGCGGTGGACGGCCCACCAGGTGCTCCGACGGCTCCTGCCGATGGGCGCGACCGACGAGTACCGCGACTCCTCCGGCCAGATCCAGCTCTCCCAGGTGGACGTCCACGAGGGCTGGGTGGGCAAGCCGCTGCGCGTGCTCGAGGAGGCCACGGGCGCCAGGATCGCCTACCTCACCCGCTACGGCGACGGCCTGCTGCCGACGCCGACCACCGTCCTGCAGGAGAACGACACCGTGCACGTGCTCATGCGGGCCGACGCGTCCGCCCTGGTCGAACGCGTCCTCACCAGCGCCCCGGCGGTGTCCTCATGAGGGTCGTCATCGCCGGCGCCGGCTCCGTCGGACGCTCGATCGCCCGCGAGCTGCTCGGGCACGGCCACGAGGTCACGCTCATCGACCGGCAGCCGTCGGCCATGCGGGTCTCCCAGGTGGCGGACGCCGACTGGCTGCTGGCTGACGCCTGCGAGCTGCCCACGCTGCGCCAGGTCAAGGCCGACGAGTGCGACGTGGTCGTGGCCGCCACCGGCGACGACAAGGCCAACCTCGTCATCTCCCTGCTGGCCAAGACCGAGTTCGGCGTCCCCCGCACGGTCGCGCGCGTCAACAACCCGAAGAACGAGTGGATGTTCGACGAGGCCTGGGGCGTGGACGTCGCCGTGTCGACGCCGCGGATCATGACCGCGATGGTCGAGGAGGCCGTGACGGTCGGGGACCTGGTGCGCATCTTCACGTTCCACCAGTCCCGCGCCGACATCCTCGAGCTCACGCTCCCGGACGACTCCCCCCTGGCCGGTCTGCGCGTCGGTCAGATCGTGTGGCCGACGGACACCGTGCTGGCGTGCATCGTGCGCGGCGCGCGACCCATCGCCCCCAGCCCGGACGACACGCTCGAAGGACGCGACGAGCTGCTGTTCGTCACCGGTCGGGAAGCGGACGAGGCCGAGCTGGAAGCCCTGCTGACCCGCGGACCAGCGACCAGCTGAGCCAGAGCGTCAGCGCGGTCAGCGGCAGCCCCATCGCGAGCTTGGCGGTGCCCAGCCACGCGACCTCGTCGGCGAGGTAGAGCGGCACCTGCACCGCGAGCCGCAGCCCGAACATGGCCACCCACGGCCAGGTCGCCAGCGCGTACCGACGGCGCAGCGCGGGGTCGGCGCGCCACGCCACGGCGGCACCCCAGGACCCGTTGCTGGACAGCGGTCCCTCGGCCCGGAACAGCCCCATGACGAGCCCGACCAGCGGCCAGCCGGCCAGGATCGAGGCCAGGGTGGCCACCAGGTAGACCACGTTGACCCACAGGCCGTACGCGAAGTAGTCGGAAGCGTCGCCGGAGCGCCACGCCCACACGACGCCGATGCCGACGCCGACGAGCCCGGAGAAGGCCTGCGTGACGGGGGTGCGCTGAGCCAGCCGCACCACGACCGCGACCACGGCCGCACCCGCCGCTGCGACCAGCGCGGGAGTGAGCCGCTGGCCCGAGGCGAGGTACACGACCACGAACAGCAGCCCGGGGGCGACGGACTCGACGACCCCGCGGACGCCGCCGACCGCGTCGGCTGCCGAGAACTGCTCGCCCGTGAGCGCCCGCATGCCGCGCAGCCCACCCTCCTCGGGCGGGACCACGTCGTCGACCGCGTCGAGCGCGCGCGGCTCCGCTCCCTGCTCCGGCTCACTCACCGGGACGCGGCCGCAGCTCGTAGCGCGGGTTGAACACGGTCCGGCGACCGTCGATCATGCAGACGAGGCCCTCGATCTTCAGGCGTCGGCCGGGGCTCACGCCGCTGATCTCCCGGCGGCCGAGCCAGACCAGGTCCAGGGACCCGCTGCCGTCGTACAGCTCGGCCTCGAGCGCAGGGACTCCCTCGCGGGGCCGGAGCGTGACCGAGCGGATGACGCCGGACACGCTCGCGCGGGACCGGTCCCGGAGCTGGTCGACCGGGGTGCAGCCGACCGAGCGGTGCGCGTCGGCCCGCTCCTCGTCGGCCTCGATCTCGGCACGGGACGCGACCGCCTTCTTCAGGCGCTCCTTGAGGCTCATCGGATCTCCGTGATCTCCGGGCCGCGGGTCATGGGGTCGAACGCGGGCGCGGCCGGGCGGTCCTGGTCTGCGGCCTGGTCTGCGGCCTGCTCGTCGGGCTGCACGTTCGGCGTGCCCGGTCCGGGCAGCCGCAGGGTCAGCAGGTCGCGGGGCGCCCGGGCCTCCGTGCCGCGGACCACGACGATGCCGGCGAAGAGCTGCTCGAGCGCCGTCGCGGCGGACGGGTCCACGGCTGCCCGCCCGGTGATCACGCCGCGGACGAACCAGCGCGGACCGTCGGCACCGATGAAGCGCGCGGGGCGGTGCCCGGTACGCCCCTCGGGGGTCCTGATGGGGAGCCGTGCCAGCAGCTCACGGCCGAACGGGCCGGGCAGGTCGTCGACGGACCCGCCCTGCTGGGTCACCGACTCGGCGATCTCGGCGCGGATCTCGTCCCAGATGCCCTCGGTGCGCGGGGCGGCGAACGCCTGCACCTGCAGCGAGGAACCGTCCAGAAGGACCGAGGCCGCGGACACCACGTCCGTCGCCTTGTCGATCTCCATGCGCAGCTCCATGCCCTGCACCCCGGGCAGCAGGATGGCGCCGAGGTCCACGCGGGGGAGGTCGTCGTCGATCTGCGAGGCGTCCCAGGGACCGCCGGTGCGCTCGAGGGGGCCGGTCCGGGCGTCGTCGACCTCGGGCCCGTCGTCGACCTCGGTCGACTCGTCGACCTCGACCGTGTCGTCAGGGGCGGGATCCTTCCCGCCTCGCCGGAACAGCGCCACGTGCTCACTCCTCTTCGACGCGCTCGCGCGCATCAGTTGCAGACAGTTCGACAGTAGTCCCGACCTAGAGCGTCGGCGCAGCCTTCCAGCCGCCGCTGGAACCGAAGCCGCCGTCGCCGCGGTGCGACCCGGGCAGCACGTCGGCCTCGACGAAGCGCACGCGCTCGACCCGTTGCACGACCAGCTGCGCGATCCGGTCGCCGCGGTGCAGCTCCAGGGGGTGCTCGACGTCCGTGTTGAGCAGCGTCACCGCGATCTCACCGCGGTAGCCCGCGTCGACCGTGCCGGGGGCGTTGACGATGGTCAGCCCGTGCCGCATGGCCAGCCCGGACCTCGGGTGGACGAACGCCGCGTACCCGTCGGGGAGCGCGATGGCCACGCCGGTCGGCACCGTCACCCGACCCTGCGGCGGGATGACGACGTCGATGCGGGAGACCAGGTCCGCCCCGGCGTCGCCGGGATGGGCGTAGGCGGGTGCGGGGAGCTCGGGGTCGAGGCGCAGCAGGAGCACCTCGGGGGCGGAGTCGGGCATCACGGGGCCCGACCCTACCCGCCGGATGGGATGCTGGGTGCATGTCCGAAGCCCCCGGTGGATCCCCGCTGTCCTCGTCGAAGGCCGTCGCGCCCTCCTACGCCGAGCGCCTGTGGCTGGGCCCGCTGGGCTGGGCGCTGCTCGCGGTGTTCGCGGCCATGATGGCGGTCGCGTTCATCCCCCTGGACACGGTGGTGGCGGGGCTGGTGGGTGCCGCCGTCCTGGTCGCCGGCGCCGTGGGACTGGTGGTCCTGGCGCCCCGGGTCGAGGTGGCCGACGGGGTCCTGCGCGCGGGCGCCGCGCACATCCCGGTCGCCCTGCTCGGGGACGCGGTCGCGCTGGACGCCGTCTCCACGCGGGCCGAGCTCGGGCCGCGGCTGGACGCCCGGGCGCACCTGTGCCTGCGGGGCTGGATCCGCACGGCAGTCCGCGTCGAGGTGCGCGACCCCCAGGACCCCACGCCGTACTGGGTGGTCTCGACGCGTCGCCCGGCCGAGCTGGCCGCAGCGCTGCACGGCTGAGGGCCGGCCGCCCCGCTCGTTGCGGGCGACCGGCCCTCAGGTCCGTCGTGGTGAGGCGGGTGAGCTCAGGCCGCGCACTCGGAGCAGACGGGTCGACCGTCACGCTCGTAGGCGAGCTGGCTGCGGTGGTGCACCAGGAAGCAGCTCGAGCACGTGAACTCGTCCGCCTGCCTGGGCAGGACGCGGACGGAGAGCTCCTCGCCGGAGAGGTCGGCACCGGGGAGCTCGAACCCTTCGGCGGCCTCGGTCTCGTCCTCGTCCACCACGCCCGAGTTCTTGTCGGAGCGCCGAGCCTGGAGCTCCTGGAGCGAGTCCTCGCTCAGGTCCTCCTCGGTCTTGCGCGGGGCGTCGTAGTCGGTAGCCATGTGCGGCGTCACACTCCGTGGTCTGGGTGGAATCTCGTACGCGGGATCAATGCGCGCGACGCGCTTTTTGTTCCCGTGCGCGGTGGGATTCTGCACCACTTTCGAGCGTAGAGCGAACCGGACGCGCGACCGATTTCGTCCGGCGGGTCATGAGAGCGTTTTCATGCGTCGGAGTCGGCCCCCAGGGATTCCAGCAGGTCTCGCAGCCGTTCGACCGACCCGGGGGGTCCTGCGACGGTCATCGCCTCCTGCGCCGCCTGCCCCCGCAGCCCTGTGACCTGCGCACCCGCCTCCTGGGCGACGAGGGCGCCCGCGGCGAGGTCCCACGGCTGCAGGCCTCGCTCGTAGTACAGGTCGAGGCCGCCGGCCGCCACCGCGCACAGATCGAGCGAGGCACAACCGGCACGACGAATATCACGTACCTGCGGCAACAGCTCGGCCACGATTCGTCCCTGCGCGCGCCGCCTCGTTGCGACGTATCCGAAGCCGGTGCCCACCAGGGAGTCGATCAACGGGCGCGCCGCGCTCACCCGCAGCTCACGGCCGTCGAGCCGTGCTCCCAGCCCGCGGGCCGCCGTGTAGGAGCGCCCGTCCTCCGGCGAGAACACGCAGCCGGCCAGCGCGGTCCACGTCGCAGGCTCGGGAGCCGCCACGGGGTCCGGCCCGACCACCGCCGCGACGGACACCGCGTAGGACGGCAGGCCGTACAGGTAGTTCACGGTGCCGTCGATCGGGTCCACCACCCAGGTGATGCCCGAGGTACCGGGCCGGAACGCCTCCTCCTCACCCAGGATCGCGTCGTCCGGCCGGAGCTCGGCGAGCCTGCGCCGCAGGAGCGCCTCCGAGGCGAGGTCCATCGCCGTCACCACGTCCTGCGCGCTGGACTTCGTCGCGGCCACGCCCACGTGCCGCCGCCGGCCCTCGCGGACCAGCGCGCCGGCCTCCCTGGCGAGCAGCTCGGCGACGTCGAGCAGCGGGCGGACGCGGTCCGAGGGGTATGAGCTCACCCCGCCATCCTGTCAGCGCACGGTCCCCCGCCACGGCCCCGGCGCCTTGAGCTGGAACCGCAGGGAGAGCACGCGCAGGGCGAACACGGCCGCCACGACGGTGACGCTGGTCGCCGGGGTCACGGCGCCCTGCCACCACAGGACGGCGGTCGCCGTCGAGCCCAGGAGCGCCGGGATCGCGTACAGCTGGCGGTGGTGCAGCACCACGGGCACCTCGCCCGACAGCAGGTCCCGGAGCACTCCCCCGCCCACCCCCGTCATCACACCGACCACGACCGCGGCGGTGAGCGTGGTCTCGTACTCGAGCCCCTTGATCGTGCCCACGACGCTGAACAGGGCGAGTGCCCCGGCGTCGAGCACCACGATGAAGCGGCGGGCGCGCTCGAGCCGTGGGTGGAAGAAGTAGATGACGGTCGCGCCGGCCACGGCGGTCGCGATGAAGCGCCAGTTCGAGATGCCGACCGGCGGCACCGCACCGATGAGGACGTCGCGCAGGATGCCGCCGCCGAGCCCCGCGGCCCAGGCGAGCACGATGATCCCGAACACGTCGAACTGCTTGCGCACGGCCGCGAGGGCGCCGGACATCGCGCCGACGAACACTCCCACCAGCTCGAGGATGGGCTCCAGGGGGATGTCCGTGTCCACAGCGCCGATCATGGCAGCGCGGTCGCGTGCCGTGGCGGACCCGGGCCCCCGCGCGGCGGCACCGATGATCACGCGGCGCACCGTCGCGGGTGCGCGCTCCGGGACCGGATCGGTGGCAGGCTCGTGCCCGAGGTACCGGGAGGTCGCATGGGTGAGCTGGAGCTGGTGGGTCTGCACGAGGACGGGGAGCATCTCGTCCTGGTGGGCCCGGACGGCGCGCGCTTCCGCGTGCGCATCGACGAGCCGCTGCGGGCCGCCGTGCGCCGCGACCGCCCGCAGCTGGAGCAGCTGCGCGCGGAGAGCGCCGGCACGCTGAGCCCGCGCGAGATCCAGGCGCGCATCCGGGCGGGTGCGACGACCCAGGAGGTGGCGGACTCCGCGGGCCTGCCCGTCGAACGCGTCCGCCGGTACGAGGGACCCGTCCTCGCCGAGCGCGAGCACGTCGCCGAGCAGGCGCGCGGGACGCGCGTCGGCCGGGACGCGGGTGCACCGACCCTGGGCGACCTGGTGACCGACCGGCTCGCCGCCCGCGGCGTCGACCTCGCCTCGCTGGCGTGGGACGCGGCGCGCGACGCCTCCGGCCCGTGGGTGGTCCTGGCGAGGTTCGCGGTGGACGACGCCGAGCACGAGGCCCGCTGGACGTTCGACCTGGCCAAGCGGACCGTCGTCGCCGACGAGGACGAGGCACGCTGGCTCTCGGAGACCGAGCTGCCGGACGAGCCGGTGTCCCGCCGACACCTCGCCGCGGTCCGCGACGTGGTCTTCGACTTCCAGGGCGAGGGCGCCCTGCCGCGCGACCCGGACGACCAGCCGGCGCCCGAGCCCGTTCCCGACCCGCAGGAGCGGACCGCCTCGCTGCTCGACGACCTGCGCAGCCGACGCGGCGTCCGCCAGGCGGTCGAGCTGGGCGACGAGGACGACTCCGAGGAGTTCGAGGGCTTCGGGCCGCAGCACGCGTTCGACTTCGGCCGGGCCGAGGCCTCGGTGCCGGGCGCCCACCCGGTCGACGCCGACGACGCGGCGCAGGCTCAGGTCTACCCCGTGCCGGTCGCGGTCACCCCGCCCGCCCCGGCACCCGGGCCGACGCCCGAGCACGACGACGGAGGCCGCCCGAAGGCGCGTCGGACGCGCGCCAAGGTGCCCAGCTGGGACGAGATCGTCTTCGGCGCCAAGCCCGAGTGAGTCAGGGGCGGTGACGTCCGCTCTCAGACAGGCAGCTCGCCGGCGGACGTGAGCGTCTGCAGGCTCGGCGACGACGCCCGCGCGGTGGCGGCGGTCATGTGGCGCATGTGGTGGCGGCGGCAGAGCACCTCGTACCCGACCTCGTCGGCGGCCGCCTCGACGTCACCCACCACCACCTGCGCACCCTCGACCACCATCGCCCCGCCGATGGTGCGGGCGTTGTGAGTGGCGCGGGCGCCGCACCAGCACAGCGCGCGGACCTGCAGGATCTCCACCCGGTCGGCCAGCTCGACCAGCCGTGCGGCGCCCGGGAAGAGGCGGGCACGGAAGTCCGTCGAGATGCCGAAGACGAACACGTCGACGCCCAGCTCGTCCACCACCCGCGCCAGCTGCTCGACCTGCTCGGCGGTGTAGAACTGTGCCTCGTCGCCAATGAGGTAGTCGACCGGCCGGCCGTGCGTGCGGCGGGCGATGACGTCCGCCCAGAAGTCCGTGGTGTCGTCCACCTCGTGCGCGGTCTGCGTCAGCCCGAGCCGGGAGGAGATGGTCGCCGCGCCGGCGCGGTCGTGCCGGGTGAACAGGACGCCGTCGCGTCCGCGGGCCGCGTGGTTGTGGTGCATCTGCAGCGCCAGCGTCGACTTGCCGCTGTCCATCGTGCCCGAGAAGAAGACCAGCTCGGCCATCAGGCGACCACGACACAGGGCACGAGCATCTCGTGCGGGGTCAGGGACCCGTGCACCCCGACCAGGTCCATCGACGCGGGCGTCTGCGTCCGCGAGTCGACGACGGTGGCGCGACCGGTCATCGCCACCACCACGTCCCCGACGACCGGCAGCACGTGGGCCGACACCTCGCCGAACCATCCGTCCCCGACGGTCTCGGTACGCGTCGCGACGACCGCCGCCGAGCCGAGCACGTCACGCCACCGGTCCCGCACGTCCTCCGGTGCGACACCGGGCTCCAGGTGCAGGTGCAGCGCGCGGGGCTCGCCGGCGACCAGCGCGACGCCCGCGCCGAGCACGGGGTGCGTGCCGACGTCCCACCGTTGCGAGGTGTCGACGTCGACCATGCCGTGGTCGGCCGTCACGACCAGGACCGTGCCCCGCGGCAGCAGGCGGGCGAGGCGGCCCAGCTCGAAGTCCAGCTCGGCCAGCGCGTCCCCCCACTGCAGCGAGCCCCAGCCGTGGTGGTGGCCGGCCTTGTCCACGTCGCCCCAGTACAGGTAGGCCATGCCGGGCTGCCGCAGCGCGTCCACGGTGGCGTCGACCCGGTCGGCCAGCGACTCCGCCGACCGGTACACGGGACCGCGCAGCGCCGCCTCGGTCAGCCCGGACCCGGCGAACCGCGCCGGGCCGATGCTCGTCACGCGGGTGCCGGCGGCGGCGAGCCGCTCGAACACCGTCGTCTCGCGCTGCCACGTCCGTGCGGGCGGCAGCCCGGTCCAGCTCACCAGGTTGCCCAGCGTGCCGCTCTCCGGGTCCCGGACGGTGTACCCGAGCATGCCGGTGCGACCGGGCGGCAGCCCCACCCCGAAGGTGCCCATCGCGGACGCGGTCGTGGAGGGGAACGTGCTCGTCAGCGGCGTGGAACCCCCCAGCCGGCCGCGCAGGAAGGGCGCGTGGCCCGCACGCTCCGCGAGGTTGGTGTGGCCGAGGCCGTCGACGAGCACCACGCAGACCCGCGACGCGTCGGGCAGCCCCAGCAGGGTCTGCGCCAGCGCGGCCTCCGGCACGTCCCGGACGCCCAGCGCGCCGGCGACGGCCGGCAGCACCCGGCCCAGGCAGGGGCGGTCGGTGTGGGGCGCCACGAGGCCGGCCGCCTCGAGCTCGGCGCGGGAGCCGACCGACACCGGCGACAGCTGCGTCGCGGCGGGATTCTCGACGTCGGTCATCGGGCCCGGGCGCTCGCCGCCGACAGCTGGCGGGCGAACGCCGTGGCGGCCCGGACCGAGTCGAGCCCCTCGGCAGCGGCACTGACGCGCACGACGACGTCGTCGGGCGAGAGGGTGCCCGTCAGACCGTGGTCGGCGTCGCAGCTCGGGTCACCGCACGTGGCGGGCTCCAGGTCGACGCGCGAGACGGCGCCCCAGCCGATCACGAGGGTCAGCTCCTGCGCGGGCCGGCCGCGCTCGTGCTTCTCGGGCAGCGGTACCACGTGCGTCAGGGCGACGGACGTCAGCTCGGCCAGCGGGACGGCCTCGGTGGTCGCCGAGGCGGAGGCCGACGGGTGCTCCGAGTCGGCCGGGTGGTCGTCGACGTGCGCGACGACCAGGCGCGTCGGCGTCAGCACCAGCACGGTGACGTGACGACGTACCTCAGCGGCGTCGAAGGTGGTCTCGGGGTGGACGAGATGGGCCACGACCTCTTCGTCGGCGAGGGCTACGTCGAGCACGTCGACGACGAGCTCCGGGTAGTAGCCGGCACGGTGGAGGTCATGGTGCAGGGCAGGAGCAGCAGCGGGCACCCGTCCATCCTCCCACCTCGGCGGCCGTGTCCTGCGAGCGCGCACCGGCTCACACCCTCGACAGCCGTCGGGTGGCGTCGGCGCGGTCGGCGCGGGAGACCGCCGCGCGCGCGCCGAGCACCACCGCGCCGTGCTCCGAGACCACGACGGGGTTGAGCTCGAGCGAGCGCAGCTCGGGCAGGTCGTCCGCAAGCACGGCGACGCGCGAGATCAGGTCCTCCAGGGCGGCCACGTCGAGCGCCGGCAGGCCGCGGTACCCGAAGAGCCGTGGCGCCGCACGGGCCGAGCGGACCAGCTCCGCGACGTCCACGTCCGTCAGCGGGGGGACGCCGTAGGCGACGTCGCCCAGCAGGTCCGACGCGTCGCCCGCCAGCCCGAAGCTGATGATCGGGCCGAACAGCGGGTCCTCGACCGAGCGCACCACGCAGGCCGAGCCGTGCGGCGCCATCGCCTGCACCTCCAGGGGCGCGTCGGTGTCCGGCGCCGGGTGGGCGGCCGCGAGCGCGAGCACCTGGGCGACGTCCGCCCGCAGCTCGGCCTCGTCCGCGACGTCCAGGCGCACCCCACCGAGGTCGGCGCGGTGGCGCAGGGCCGGGACGGTCGTCTTGAGCGCCACGGGCCAGCCGAGCCCCTCGGCCGCAGCGACGGCCGCGTCGGCGTCGTGCACCCGGACCGACGGCAGCACGCCGACGCCGATCGTCGCCAGCAGCGCGGCGGTGCGGTCGGTGTCCAGCG
>NZ_CAURTV010000078.1:0-16618 GCF_963527515.1 uncultured Cellulomonas sp.
CCCGGGACCAGCCGCGCCTCCGCGGCGTTCGCCTCCGCGACGACGACGCGGCAGTGACCGGCGGCGACCGCCGCCGCGACCGCAGGCAGCACCCCGCGGACCGGTCGGAGCCGGCCGTCGAGGCCGAGCTCGCCCAGGTGCACGACACGCAGCGGTCCCGCCGGGTCGATGGCCTCGGCGCCGGCGAGCGTGGCCACGGCGATGGCCAGGTCGAAGCCCGAGCCGGACTTGGGCAGCGTCGCGGGTGAGAGGTTGACCGTGATCCGCCGGTTGGGCCACGCCAGCCCCGAGGACGTGACCGCGGCGCGCACCCGGTCCCGCGACTCGGCCAGCGAGGCGTCGGGCAGGCCGACGAGCGTGAACGCGGGCAGGGAGGGCGCCAGGTGCGCCTCGACGTCCACCACGTGCCCGGTGAGCCCGACCAGCGCGACTCCCAGGGTGCGGCCGAGCACCACTCAGACCACCCCCACGAGGTGGTCCACCTGGGCGGCGCCGCGCGCGGGCAGCAGCACCGCGATCACGTCGACGCGCACCGACGCGGGGTGCACGTCGTGGGCGGCCAGCCACTGCGCGGCAAGGCGCCGGACCCGGGCGAGCTTGCGCGGGGTCACCGCCTCGGCGGGGTGCCCGAACGCGATCGACCTCCGCGTCTTGACCTCGACGACCACGAGCTCGTCGCCGTCGAGGGCCACCAGGTCGAGCTCACCGTCGCGCGTCCGCCAGTTGCGGTCCAGCACGTCCCACCCGCGGCCCAGCACGTGCGCTTCCGCCACGTCTTCCCCGTACCGCCCCACTGCGTCCTTCGCGCGCACCGGACCACCTCCGCGCCGCACGCTGCCAGCGCGTCGCGCACCGGGGCGGGACGTCGACCATGCCCGTGGGCCGGCCGGCGGGCGCGAGGGCTGTGGGCGGCTCGGTGAGCCTCGTCAGCGCGCGAAGCCGGCGCTGCCGCCGAGGTCGAGCTCAGCCTTGGCCAGCTCCTCGACGTTGACGTCCTTGAACGTCACCACGCGCACGGACTTCACGAACCGGGCGGAGCGGTACACGTCCCACACCCAGGCGTCGGCAAGCGTCAGCTCGAAGTAGACCTCCCCCGCCGCCGACCGCACCTGCAGGTCCACCTGGTTGGCCAGGTAGAACCGCCGCTCGGTCTCCACGACGTAGGAGAAGAGCCCCACGACGTCGCGGTACTCGCGGTACAGCGCGAGCTCCATGTCGGTCTCGTAGTTCTCCAGGTCCTCCGCGCTCACCGGGACATCATCCCCCATGCGTGTGGCCTGGAGCGCGCGTGACCCGGCGCGGCGACGGTCAGTACGGTCCGTCGGGGTCGAGCTCGAGGTCGAGGTCGTCGAGATCCAGCGGGGACTCCTCGCCCGCTCCCGGCAGTCGCCACGACCGTCGGTGCAGGACGCACGGCCCGAGCTCGCGCAGCGCGGCCATGTGCTCCGGCGACGCGTACCCCTTGTTCTCGTGCCAGCGGTAGGCGGGGTGCTGGGCGGACAGGTCCACCATCATCGCGTCGCGCTCGCACTTGGCCAGCACGCTGGCCGCTGCCACGGACGCGCAGGTCCGGTCCGCCTTGACCTTGACGTGCACGCGCGGTGCGGGCACGTCCGGCTCGTCGTCGAGGGCGAAGAGGTCGGCCTGCGCCGGCCGGGACAGCCAGTCGTGCGACCCGTCCAGGAGCACGACATCGACGGGTCCCACGACCGCGCTCACCGACGCCAGCGCCCGGGTGCCCGCGAGACGGAGCGCGGCGATGATCCCGACCGCGTCGATCTCCTCCGCGCTGGCGTGCCCGACCGCCCGGGCCAGCCCCCAGCGGCCGAGGGCGGGCAGGAGGCGGGTGCGGGCGGCCGGCGCGAGCAGCTTGGAGTCCGCGACGCCCTTGGGCGCCGACCGGGTGGTCACATCGACGACGACGACACCGACGCTGACCGGCCCCGCGAGGGAACCGCGTCCCACCTCGTCCATGCCGGCCAGCAGCCGTGCACCGTCGCGCAGCAGGCCGCGCTCGTGGCGCAGGTGCGGGGCGGTCCGCGGGACCGTCGTCCGGGGTGCGGCGAGCAGCGTCATGGCTGCGCGGGCACGTCCGTGAACGTGCTGGTCGGGTTGCGCAGCGGGCCCATGCGCTCCACGGGCCACACCGTCACGAAGGCCATGCCCACCACGTTGTCGACGGGCACCGACCCACCGCCGGGCTTGCCCTGGTTGTACCGGGAGTCCGACGAGTGGGATCGGTTGTCGCCCATGACCCACACGCTGTCGTCCGGCACGGTGACGTCGAACGCGATGTCGCTGGGCTGCACCCCGGCCGCGAGGTAGGGCTCGTCGAGCGGCTCGCCGTTCACGGTCACGGGCTCTCCCGCCCCGGCGCAGGCGACCCGGTCACCCGGCAGCCCGATGAGGCGCTTGACCAGGTGCTCGTTGGCGTCGGCCGGGTAGAGCCCGATGAACGTGAGCGCGGAGTTGACCGCGCCCTGCAGCGGGCCCGGCTCGGGGGTGACGTCCGCCGGCAGCCACCCACCCGGGTCCTTGAACACGACGATGTCACCGCGGCGCAGGTCGAAGGGACCGGGCGTGAGCTTGCTGACCAGGATCCGGTCGTGCTCGATGAGCGTGTCGTGCATGGACTGGCTCGGGATGAAGAACGCCTGCACCAGGAACGTCTTGACCAGCAGCGACAGGACGATCGCGCTGACCAGGATGATCACCGTCTCGCGCAGCAGGGAGCCGGCCCCGCTCGGGCGCCGTGCGGCGGCGTGGCGTCGCGTCGCGGAGTGCGCGGTGACCCCCGCGTCGGGGGCCGTCACGTCGGGGAGCCTGGGTCCGGGCTGCCCGGGACGCGCGCCTGCGAGGTCACCCTGCGGCGCCTCCTGACCCGGCCACGACGTGGGCGACGAGGTCTCGTCGAGGTCGCGCGCGGGTCGGTCGATCACCCGCACACTCTCGCACGCGGCGCGCCCGGACGCGTAAAGGACCACCCCGCGAGATCCGACCTGTGTCGCCCGTCACCCGTCCCGTGACCGGGTGACCGGGAACGCCGACGGGCGGCCACCGAATCGGTGACCGCCCGTGGGACGTCGCGTGCGAGAGGGCTCAGGCCTTCTTCGCGGCGGGGGTGAAGTCCCGCTTCTCCTTGATCTTGGCCTTCTTGCCACGGAGCTTGCGCAGGTAGTACAGCTTCGCGCGCCGCACGTCGCCGCGGGTCAGGACCTCGATCGACTCCAGGCTCGGGGAGTGCACGGGGAACGTGCGCTCGACGCCGACCTGGAAGCTGACCTTGCGGACCGTGAACGTCTCGCGGACGCCGTCACCCTGACGACCGATGACGACACCCTGGAACGCCTGGATGCGAGAGCGGTTGCCCTCGACGACCTTGACGTTGACCTTCAGGGTGTCACCGGCGCGGAAGTCCGGGATGTCGGAGCGCAGCGATGCTGCATCGACACTGTCGAGAGTGTGCATGTGATGTCACTTCCCCGCCCTGCCACAGGTCAGGAACGTCGTCGAGGGCGTCACGGCTGCCCAGTGCAGGGCAGGACCGGCGTCCTTGGTCTGATGGTCGGGTGCGTCCGGGTCGAGCCCGGGTGGTCGTGAGTCGTCTCCCCTGTGGCAGAGACGCGACCTGCGCGCACCAACGGGCAAGTCTGCCACAGGCAGCACCGCTCCAGTAAATGCACCGGTCAATCCCGTGCCCGACCTCACGCGCGGGTCAGGCGTCCGTCCTGCGGCTCCCAGCCCAGTCGGGCGAGCAGGGCGAGGTCGCGCGCGTCCAGGTCGTCCACGGGGAGAGCCTCGACGAGGTCCGGGCGGCGGGCCGCGGTGCGCTCCAGCGCGGTGTCCCGTCGCCACCGGGCGATCCGCGCGTGGTGCCCGGACAGCAGCACGTCGGGAACCTCGAGCCCGGCCCAGGCCGGAGGCTTGGTGTAGACGGGGTACTCGAGCAGGCCGGCCGCGCCGTGCGACTCCTCGACCAGCGACTCCGGGTTCCCGACGACGCCGGGCAGCAGGCGCGCGACCGCCTCGACGACGACCAGCGCGGCGACCTCTCCCCCGTTCAGCACGTAGTCGCCCAGGGAGAACTCGGTGACGCGGCCCCGGGCGCGGTAGTGCTCGGCCACGCGGGCGTCGATGCCCTCGTACCGACCGCACGCCAGCACCAGGTGGCTCTCGCCGGCGAGCGCCTCGGCGGTGCGCTGCGTGAACGGCTCCCCCGACGGCGTCGGCACCAGCAGGTGCGCGTCCTCGTCGAGCAGCTCGTCCAGCGCCGTCCCCCACACGTCCGGGCGCATCACCATGCCGGCGCCGCCCCCGAACGGGGTGTCGTCGACGGTCCGGTGCCGGTCCGTGGTCCAGTCCCGCAGGTCGTGCACGCGCAGGTCCAGCAGGCCGCTCGTGCGCGCCTTGCCGACGAGGGAGAGCTCCAGCGGGGCCAGGTACTCGGGGAAGATCGAGACGATGTCGATGCGCACGTCAGTCGTCGGCCTTGTCGCGGGGTGACACCGTCTCCTCGGAGACGACCAGGTTGGCGGCGTCGGACGCCAGGAGGCCGCCGGGCGGGTCGAGCACCACGCGGCCGCCGGCGACGTCGACCACGGGGACCATCACCGTGACGAACGGGATGAGGGTGCGTGCGCCGTCGGGCTCCCGCAGGACCAGCATGTCGTGCGCAGGCAGGTGCTCCAGACCGACGATCTCGCCCAGCACCCGGCCGTCGACGTGCTCGGCCCGCAGGCCCGCCAGCTCGTGCGGGTACCAGGCGTCGTCCTCGTCGGACGCGTCCTCGTCGACCACCAGCTCGGTCCCCCGCATGGCCTCGGCCATGGTCCGGTCGCCGATCTCCGCGAAGGTCACGAACCAGCGGTCCTGCTGCGTCCGGGTGCTCACGACCGTGAGCGGGCCGCGCGCGACCGGTTCGGTGAGCAGCACGGCACCGACCACGAAGCGGTCCTCCGGGTTGTCGGTCCGCAGGTCGAGGGCGACCTCTCCGCGCAGGCCGTGGGCACGGCCGATCCGCGCGACGGTCAGCTGCATGGTGGTCCTCACGATCGAAGTGGGCAGTCATGGCGAAGGCCCGGTCCCCAGGCTAGGGGACCGGGCCTTGCGCAGGAGATCAGCGCCGGTCGACGTCCACGACGTCGACGCGGACCGCGCCGTCCGTCGAGAGCGCACCGACGACGGTGCGCAGCGCGCGGGCCGTTCGACCGCCGCGGCCGATGACGCGGCCGAGGTCGTCCGGGTGCACGCGCACCTCGAGCAGGTCCCCACGACGCAGCGTCGACGCGTTCACGCGGACGTCGTCCGGGTGGTCGACGATGCCGCGCACCAGGTGCTCGAGAGCGTCGGCGAGCATCAGGCCTGCTCGTCCTCGGCCGGAGCCTCGGCAGCGGCGGCCTTCTTCGCGGCGGCCTTCTCGGACGCCTTGGCCTTGGCCTTCTCGGCGTCGAGCGCGACGGCCTCGATGGCATCCTTCGGGTCGACCTTGTCGGCCTTGGTGCGCAGGGTGCCCTCCTGGCCGGGGAGGTTCTTGAACTTCTGCCAGTCACCGGTGATCTTGAGGAGCACGGCGACCTGCTCGGTCGGCTGCGCGCCGACGCCGAGCCAGTACTGCGCACGCTCGGAGTCGACCTCGATGAACGAGGGCTCCTCGGTGGGGTGGTACTTGCCGATCTCCTCGATCACGCGGCCGTCGCGCTTGGTGCGCGAGTCGGCGACGACGATGCGGTAGTACGGAGCGCGGATCTTGCCGAGACGCTTGAGGCGGATCTTGGTGGCCACGGTGTGGTCTTCTCCTGATGTCTGCTGTGGGTGACCTGCCCGCGCATTGCCCGTGGGGTGGGCGCGCCGGGAAGGTCGGGGACACGACGAACGCAGGTAGAGGGGCTGCAGACGTCGGGTACAGCCGACCATTGTGCCAGATGCGGGCGACCGCTCCCAACACGCTCAGTGCCCGCCGACGACCGCTCCCCTGAGCACCACCGCTGCGGGCGCCGCGAGCACGCCGATCTCGACGCGGGGATCGGCGTCGTACACGACGACGTCGGCGCTCTCGCCCTCCGCGATGCCGGGAACCCCGAGCCACGCGCGCGTCCGCCAGCTCGCCGCGGCGACCACGTCGCGCGCCGGCAGTCCGGCGCGGACCAGCTCGGCAGCCTCGTCGGCGATCCGGCCGTGCGCGATCGTGCCCCCGGCGTCGGTGCCGACGAGCACGGGGACGCCCGCGTCGTGCAGGTCCCGGACGAGCTGGTACCGGTGCGCGTGCAGCGCCCGCATGCGCGCGGCGAACAGCGGGTAGCGCGAGCCCTGGGCCGCGATGGCCTCGAACTGCGCGATCTGCAGGAGGGTCGCCGTGACCGGGATCCCGGCGGCGGCGATGCGCTCGATCTGGCTCGCGGTCGCCCCGGTGGCGTGCTCGAGGCAGTCGACCCCGGCGTCGAGCAGGGCGTCGAGCGACTCGGTCGCGAAGGTGTGGGCCGTGACTCGCGCACCCGCGTCGTGGGCGGCGGCCACCGCCTCGGCGAGCACGTCGTCCGGCCACAGGGGGCGCAGGTCGCCGTCGGCACCGAGGTCGCGGTCGATCCAGTCGGCGACGAGCTTGACCCAGCCGTCCCCGCGGGCGGCCTCCTCGCGGACGGCGTCCGGCAGCTGCTGGACGTCGGCGAGCTCGCGGCCGTAGTGCCGCAGGTACCGCTTCGGACGGGCCAGGTGCCGGCCCGCGCGGATCAGCCGCGGGAGGTCGTCGCGCTGGTGCACCCAGCCGGTGTCCGCCGGCGAGCCCGCGTCCCGGACCAGCAGGACTCCCGAGTCGCGGTCGGCCAGCGCCTGCGTCGAGGCCGTGCCGTCGTCGACCGGGCCGTCCGCCGCGAGCCCGATGTGGCAGTGCACGTCGACCAGCCCCGGGAGGACCCAGCCCTCGAGCACGGTCTCGGGCGACGCCGCCGGACGCTCGAACGTGAGGCGACCGCCGACCACCCAGGCCTCGCCCACCTCGCGCTCGTCGTCGAGCACGACCGTGCCGCGCAGGTGCAGCACCACGGGGGTCAGCGCCCGCCGAGGAACCGGTCCAGGCCGGCGGGCAGCTCGATCTCGGTGGGCTTGGTCGGCTCGGCCTGCGGGGCGAGGCCGAACGCAGACCCCTGCGGCGCGGCCGGGCGGCTCGTGATGCCACGCTCCTGCTCCGCGCGCTTGGCCGGGTTGCCCGACTTGCCCTTGGCCTTGCGGACCGGGGGCGCCGTGCGGCCGCGCGACTTCTTGCCGCCCATCCCCGGCAGGTTCCCCATGCCGGGAGGCATGCCGGGCATGCCGCCGCCCTTGGCCATCTGCTTCATCATCTTCTGCGCGCCGTCGAAGCGCTCCAGCAGCTGGTTGACGTCGCTGGGCTTGGTGCCCGACCCGGCAGCGATGCGCGAGCGGCGCGAGCCGTTGATGATCTTCGGGGTCCGACGCTCCGCGGGGGTCATCGACCGGATGATCGCCTCGATGCGGTCGACCTCGCGCTCGTCGAAGTTGTCGAGCGCCTCCCGCATCTGCCCCATGCCCGGCAGCATGCCCATCATCTTCTTCAGCGGGCCGGCGTTGCGCAGCTGCTGCATCTGCGTGAGGAAGTCCTCGAGCGTGAGGTCCTGGCCGGACGCCAGCTTGTCGACCATCTCCTCGGCCTGGCCGGCGTCGAACGCCTTCTCGGCCTGCTCGATGAGCGTGAGGATGTCGCCCATGTCGAGGATCCGCGACGCCATGCGGTCGGGGTGGAACACCTCGAACTCGGTGAGCTTCTCACCCGTGGACGCGTACATGATCGGCTTGCCGGTCACGCTGGCCACCGAGAGTGCGGCACCACCGCGGGCGTCGCCGTCGAGCTTGGAGAGCACCACGCCGGTGAACCCGACGCCGTCGGCGAACGCCTGCGCGGTGGTGACCGCGTCCTGGCCGATCATCGCGTCGATGACGAACAGGATCTCGTCCGGGTCGAGCGCGTCGCGGATGTCGGAGGCCTGCTGCATCAGCTCGGCGTCGACACCGAGCCGGCCGGCCGTGTCCACGATGAGGACGTCGTGGAGCCTGGTCTTGGCGGTCGCCAGTCCCTCGCGCGCGACCGCGACGGGGTCGGCACCGGAGGGCATGACGTCGTCGCTGCCCTGGTTGCCGGGGTGCGGGGCGAACACGGGGACCCCGGCGCGCTCCCCCACCACCTGCAGCTGCGTGACGGCGTTCGGCCGCTGGAGGTCCGCCGCGACGAGCAGCGGCGTGTGGCCCTGGGCCTTGAGGTGCACCGCGAGCTTGCCGGCCAGCGTCGTCTTGCCCGCACCCTGCAGACCCGCCAGCAGGATGACCGTCGGGGGGTTCTTGGCGAGGTTGAGCGTGCGCGTCTGGCCACCGAGGATGGCGACGAGCTCCTCGTTGACGATCTTGACGACCTGCTGCGCGGGGTTCAGCGCACCCGACACCTCGGCCGACAGCGCGCGCTCGCGCACGGCGCCGGTGAACGAGCGCACGACGGACACGGCGACGTCGGCGTCGAGCAGCGCCCGGCGGATCTCGCGCACGGTGGCGTCGATGTCCGCCTCGGACAGACGGCCCTTGGTGCGCAGGTTCTTGAAGGTCGACGTCAGTCGGTCGGACAGGGTGGCGAACACCTGGCGGTCCTCACGCTCGGGGGTTCAGGGACGTCCCAGCGTACCTGCCAGCTCCCGGGTGGCCCGTGCCGTCAGGTCGTCGACGAGGGTGGCGCGCCACGTGCTCCACGCCTGCGGGCCGGCCGCGCCGGCGTCGGCCTCGGTCAGCGCGCGCAGGAGCTCGAGCATGTCCGGGCGGTGGTCGACGGCGTCGAGCAGCCGCGCCATGGTCGCCGGGTCGTCGGGGTCTGCGGTCGTCGCCAGCTCCGCGAGCGTGAGGTGCTCGCGCACGAGGCGGGTGACGTCGGCGGCCACCTGGTCGTCGAACCCCATGCGCTCGATGATCGGGCCGGCCAGGCGGGCACCCTCGGTCGAGTGGTCCCCGGCGCCCGCCCGCTTGCCGATGTCGTGCAGCAGCGCCGCGAGCAGCAGCGTCTCGGAGTGCTCGACCGCGCGCTTGTCGCGCCCCGCCCGGGCGACGGTCTCGACCAGGTGCCGGTCGACCGTGTGCCGGTGGATCGCCGAGCGCTGCGGCCGGTTGCGGACCCCCGCCCACTCCGGGATCCAGGTAGTGACCACGCCGGCCAGGTCGAGGGCCTCCCAGATGGGCACCTGCGCGGGACCCGAGCCCAGCAGCTGCAGGAGGTAGCTGCGGGCCGCCTTCGGCCACGGTGCCGGCAGCGGCGGCGTCGCCGTGAGGCTCGCCACGGTCACCGGCGAGAGGCTCAGCCCCGTCCGCGCGGCGGTCGCGGCCGCCCGGAGCGACAGCAGGGGGTCCTCGGCCGGGCGCGCCTCGACCGCGAGCACGATCTCGCCGTCGTGCTCGACCAGGTCCTCCGCGATGGTGCGCAGCCGCGGGGCGCTGCGCCGGCCACGCACGAGCATGGTCGTCCGCGCGGGCCGCTGCAGGGCCTGGCGCGCGTTGCGGACGGTGGTGTCGAGCGCGTAGGAGATGACGCGAGCGGACTCGGCGATGCTCGCCAGCAGGTCGTCGCGGTCGTCGAAGCCGACGAGCGCCGCGACCTCGTCCTGGTCGGCGAGCAGCAGCCGGTTGGTGTGCCGGCGCGTCACCACCTGGACCGTGTCCCGCACGTCGAGCAGGTGGGCGTAGGCCATGTCCACCGCGCCGTGCGGCCGGTCCGTGAGCCATGTGGCGGCGAGCGCGCTCAGCACGACCGCGTCGCGGATGCCGCCGCGCGACTCCTTGAGCTCCGGCTCGATGAGGTAGGCCAGCTCGCCGTGCCGCTCGGCGCGCTGACGCGTGGAGGCCAGCAGCTCCGGCAGGCGGCGGCGGGCCGCGGAGCGCCAGTCCTCCAGGAGCGCGGACTTTGCCCGCGCGATGACGACGGCGTCGCCGGAGACGGGCTGCAGGTCGAGCAGCCCGACGGCTGCCGGCAGGTCCTTCGACGCGACCTGGCGGCACTGGGCGAGGGACCGGACCGAGTGGTCGAGGTCCAGCCCGGCGTCCCAGATGGGGTACCAGAGCTTCTGTGCGAGCGCCGAGAGCTCCTCGGTCGAGTGCCCGCGGCCTTCGTGCACGAGGAGCAGGTCGAGGTCGCTGACCGGGCTGGCGTCCCCGCGTCCGACGCTGCCGACCGCGCCGAGCGCGATGCCGGACACGTCCTGGCCCTGCGTCGCGATCTCCCACTGCTCCCGCAGCCGGCCGACGACGAGCTCGACGATCGCGGCCCGGCGGGCGATGCCGTCGGCGCCGGGTCCGGTGAGGCCGGCGGCGAGCTCGAGCCGCTCCGTGCGGAGGTCCCGCACCCCGATCGCGGGGTGCGGGACCTCGGGCGACCCGTTCGCGGCCGCGCCCCCCGCGGGCGGCCGTTCCTGTGTCATGTGTGGCAGTCAGCCGTCCTGGTCAGAGCGCGTCGTCGCCGTGCTCACCGGTGCGGACACGAGCCACGTCCTCGACCGGCACGACCCAGACCTTGCCGTCGCCGATCTTGCCGGTCTGCGCCGCACGGACGATGACGTCCGTCACGCTGGCTGCGTCCTCGTCGCTCACGAGCACGTCGATCTTGACCTTGGGCACCAGGTCGACCGTGTACTCGGCCCCCCGGTAGACCTCGGTGTGACCGCGCTGGCGACCGTAGCCGCTGGCCTCGCTCACGGTCAGACCACGGACACCCGCGGCCTCGAGGGCCGACTTGACGTCGTCCAGCCGGTGCGGCTGGATGACCGCCGTCACGAGCTTCGTCATCACTTCACCTCCGTCACGACGCGGGCGCCGACGCCCAGCGTCTCGTATGCGGTCTCAGCGTGGACAGCCAGGTCGATACCGCCGACCTCGGCCTCGTCGGACACCCGCAGGCCGATGGTGGCCTTGAGGATCAGTGCGATGACGTACGTGGCCGTGAAGCTGAAGAGCACCGCGGCGAGCGCGACGATCGTCTGCGTGGCCAGCTGAGTGAGGCCCCCACCGTAGAACAGGCCGTTGAGGGCGCCGTCCGGGTACCAGGTGCTGTTCGCGTCCGTGGCGAAGAAGCCGATGAGGACCGTGCCGACCAGGCCACCGACGAGGTGGACACCGACGACGTCGAGCGAGTCGTCGTAGCCGAACCGGAACTTCAGGCCGACCGCCAGGGCGCAGAGCACACCGGCGACGACACCGATCCCGATCGCACCCCACGTGTCGACCGCCGCAGCGGCCGGCGTGATGGCGACCAGGCCGGCGACGACGCCCGAGGCGGCACCGAGCGACGTGGCGTGACCGTCACGCAGCTTCTCCGTGGCGAGCCAGGCGAGCATCGCGATGCCCGTGGCGAGCAGCGTGTTGAGCCACGCACGGCCGGCCACGTTGTCCGCGGCGAACTCCGACCCGGCGTTGAAGCCGAACCACCCGAACCACAGGAGCGCGGCACCGAGCATGACGAACGGCAGGTTGTGCGGCCGCATGGCCTCCTTGCCGAAGCCGCGGCGCTTGCCGAGCACGAGCGCCAGCACCAGGCCGGCGGTACCGGCGTTGATGTGCACGACCGTTCCACCGGCGAAGTCGATCGGGGTCGAGAGACCCTCGGTGAGCCCGGTCGCGCTGAGCAGGCCACCGCCCCACACCCAGTGCGCCAGCGGCACGTAGACCACGGTCACCCAGACGGCCGTGAAGACGAGCCACGCGCTGAACTTCATGCGCTCGGCCACGGCACCCGAGATGAGCGCGACCGTGATGATCGCGAACGTGGCCTGGTATCCGGCCGCCACGAGGAACGGCACACCGGACGCGGCCATCAGGCTCTGGTCGTCCGTGGCGCCCTGCAGGCCGAAGAAGTCGAACGGGTTGCCCAGCCACCCTCCGCCGAGGTCCGAGCCGAAGACGCCCGAGTAGCCGTAGAGCACCCAGATGAGACCGGCGACACCGATCGCCCCGAAGCTCATCATCATCATGTTCAGCACGCTCTTGCCGCGCACCATGCCGCCGTAGAAGAACGCCAGCCCCGGCGTCATCAGCAGCACGAGCGACGCGGCGGTCAGCATGAACGCCGTGTTCCCGCTGTCCAAAGCGAATTCTTCCATCGAGATCGCCTCTCCACTTGCCAGCCGGGGGTGGCTGGTCCGGGGATCACAGTCGACGAGGCGGGTTTCCGTCGTGGGCGAGAGACGTTACGTCGGTGTGACAAGCGCGACCCGCAGGTAAACGTTCGGTTTCGTGGTGAGCAGCCGTCCAGGAGTCGCGCCCCTTCCCACCCCGTTTCTCCGGGGCGAACCGGATCAAGTTCGCAGCCCGCCGAGCCGATGCCCCTGCATCGACGCACCGGAGGTTCTCGTGGCCGCGCCCCGCCGTGCCGTACCGGCAGCGCTCGCCTGGGTGACCCATCCCGTCACGTGCGTGGCCCTGCTGGTCCTCGTCGTCAACGACCACGTGCTCAAGGCCGCGCTCGGCACGTGGTGGACCGGCAAGCTCTCAGACGCCGCGTGGCTGGTCGTCGCGCCCGCGCTCCTCGCCGCGCTCCTGGCCGGTGCCTCCCGGCTCGTCGGCACCACCCGCGCGTCCGCACGCTCCTGCGCCGCGGTGAGCCTTGCCGCCGTGGGCGCGGGGTTCGTGCTCACGAAGACCTCGTCGGTCGGGGCGCAGGCGGCCTCGGCGGTGCTCAGCGCGGTGGCAGGACCGAGCGTCGTGCTCGCCGACCCGACCGACCTCCTGGCCCTGCCGGCCCTCGTGCTCGCCTGGGCCGTCGCGCGCGCGGCGTCGTCGACGCCCGGTCGGGACCGGCGGCCCGCGCTGGCCTGGGCCGTCATGCTGCCGGTGGTCGTGCTGGCCACGGCCGCCACCAGCCAGATGCCCCCGACCGGCGCGTCGCGCATCGCGGTCGTCGACGGCCGGCTCCTCGTGAGCAGCCTCGACGACGGCTCGTGGTACGTCTCGGACGACGGCTCGCGGTGGCAGCTGGTCCCGTCCTACGACGACGACGCCGAGCAGCTCTCCCGCCGGTTCGATCGCGCCGGGGGGACCGTCGAGAACGTCTGCGCTCCGTCCGGTGACGAGTGCTTCCGGGTGGCGGCCGAGGGTCTCGGCGTGGACCGCAGCGACGACGGCGGCAGCACGTGGAGCACGGACTGGGCGGTCCCCGACGACGTGCTGCCCGCGCTGGCGGCCCGGTACCAGCCGGAAGGCCGACCCCTGCACACCGTCGGGGTCGCCCTCCTGCCCACCGCCGACGGGTTCCGGGTGTACGCCGCGAACGACGGAGACGGCCTGGCCGTCCGCGACGAGGACGGGACATGGACCCGTCTCGGCTTCACGTACCGCTCCCCCGACGAGCGCGTCGTGCCCCTGCCCGGCGAGCCGACGCGGCTCACGCACCCCCTGCCCGCCGGGGTCCCGCTGGCCGTGCCTGCCGCCCTGGTCGCGCTCGGCCTGGTCGCACTGGGTCCGCCACGCGGGACGACCGGCGCCACCCGGACGGCGGGCAGGCTGCTCGCCGCGCTCGCGGTGGTCGTCTCCGCGCTCGTGCTCTGGGCGGACGCGGCCTGGGCCGTCGTCGCGGGCCAGCAGGTGGGCGCTGACGTCACGCTCGGCCCGCTGGTGGCGCCCGCGCTCCTGTGGGCCCTGACGGCGCTCGGCGCGGCGGCCGTCACGGTCGCGACCGCCCTGCTGCGCGGACGACGCACCGTCGCGTACGTCGTCCTGGTGGGCATCGGCGTGGCGCTGGCCGTCGGTCTCGTCCGGCCGTCGGTGCTCGCTGCCGTCACCGCCGTCGCTGTTCTCGCAGCAGGAGCTGCCGCCGCCCGGACGACCTCCGACCAGACGGACGAGACGCGGGCGGCACCGCCCGCGTACTGAGCTGGCTCAGCCCTCGAGCCACGTGGTCTGCCGAGCCTGCGCTTCGACCCCAGCCGTCCAGTCACACGGTCGGGGAGAGCCTGCGCTCCGCTCCGGCTCAGCCCTCCAGGAGGGCGTCGACGAAGGCCTCCGGGTCGAACGGCGCCAGGTCGTCCGGGCCCTCGCCGAGGCCGATGAGCTTGACCGGCACACCCAGCTCCCGCTGCACCGCGACGACGATCCCGCCCTTGGCCGTGCCGTCGAGCTTGGTGAGCACGATGCCGGTGACGCCGGCGACCTCGCTGAACACCCGGGCCTGGTTGAGGCCGTTCTGGCCGGTCGTCGCGTCGAGCACCAGGAGCACCTCCGACAGGGGCGCCTCGCGCGTGATCACCCGCGTGATCTTGCCCAGCTCGTCCATCAGCCCCGCCTTGTTCTGCAGGCGACCGGCCGTGTCGACGAGCACGACGTCGATCCCCTCCGCCCGACCCGTGCGCACGGCGTCGAACGCCACCGCGGCGGGGTCGGCACCGTCGCGGTCCGAGCGGACGGTGTGCACCCCGACGCGCGAGCCCCAGGTCTGCAGCTGGTCGGCGGCGGCCGCGCGGAACGTGTCGGCGGCACCGAGCACGACCGTCTTCCCGTCCGCGACCAGCACGCGCGCGAGCTTGCCCACGGTGGTGGTCTTGCCGGTGCCGTTGACGCCCACCACCAGGACGACCGCGGGGACCTGCGAGCCGTCCGCAGCCGCTCCGTGCGCGGTGTTCAGGGTGCGGTCCAGGGACGGGTCGACGAGCACGAGCAGCTGCTCGCGCAGGAGCGCCCGGACCTGTGCCGGGTCCTTCAGACCCTCCACCCGGACACGGGTGCGGAGCGCGTCGATGAGCTCGCCGGTGGGCCCGGCCCCCACGTCGGCGAGCAGCAGGGTCTCCTCGAGCTCGTCCCAGTCGTCCTCGGTGAGGTGGTCCTTGGACAGGACCGCGAGGAGCCGGGCGCCGAGGGGAGAGCCGGAGCGAGCGAGCCGGTCGCGCAGGCGGGAGAGGCGTCCTGCGGTGGGTGCCGGGACCTCGAGCGCCGGGGGCGCCTCCGCCTCCTCCGGCGCGAGCACGTCGGGCGGCGCCGGGGCGGTGGTCTCGACGCCGGGCGCCGGTGCCGGCGCCGGGACGTCCACCGTCGGAGGGGCCTGGGTGGTCCCGCCGCGGCGGCGGCGGACGAGCAGCGTCGTCACCGCGACGACGATGGCCGTCGGGATGCCCGCGGCCAGGAGGATCTCGAGCGTCTCGTTGGTCACCGGGACAGTCTCTCTGCCGCCGGCCCCACGAAGCCAACCGGCGGGTCAGGCGGGCGACTCCTCAGCGGTCGCGGTTGCCTGGGAGCGCGCCGGCGGCCTTGTCCTTGGCCCGCTGGAGCGTCGCCGCCAGGTCGTCGACCTGCAGGTACGCCTCGCCCTCGTCCACGGTCTCCCGGAGGAACTGGGCGAGCGAGAGGTCGACCGGCTCGACGGCGGCGGCCGCAGCGGCGGCCTGCTGGTCGGCGTCCGGGTTCTTGCGCCCTGCCCACCCGCTGCGGAACGTGCGCAGCGGCGACGCGCCCTTGTCCCTGGCCGAGGCAGAGGCGCTGGCGACGAGCAGGACGGCTGCGGCGACGAGGACGGCAAGGAGGATCGCGACGAGAACAGCCATGGCTCCAGTGTCCGCGACCGTCGCTGCCGCGTCTGCGTCCCGCGCGGCGGGAACGTCAAACGGCACACAATCTCCACACCCCGGCGGCGAGCCACCACTCAGACGGCGACGTCCTCGCGCATCCGCTGGCTGATCACGGTGGTGACGCCGTCGCCGCGCATGGTCACGCCGTACAGGGCGTCGGCGATCTCCATGGTGCGCTTCTGGTGCGTGACGACGATCAGCTGGGAGTCCTCCTGGAGCTCCTTGAAGAGCTCGAGCAACCGGCCCAGGTTGGCGTCGTCGAGCGCCGCCTCGACCTCGTCCATGACGTAGAACGGGCTGGGCCGCGCCTTGAAGATGGCCACGAGCAGCGCGACCGCGGTCAGGGACCGTTCTCCGCCCGACAGCAGCGAGAGCCGCTTGACCTTCTTGCCCGCCGGGCGCGCCTCGACCTCGATGCCGGTGGTGAGCATGTTGTCGGGATCGGTGAGGACCAGCCGGCCCTCGCCGCCCGGGAACAGCCGCGGGAACACGACGTCGAACGCGGCGGCGGTGTCGCGGTAGGCGTCGGCGAACACCTGCTCGACCCGCTCGTCGATCTCCCGGACGATCTCCAGCAGGTCGGCGCGCGACTTCTTCAGGTCGGCCAGCTGCTCGACGAGGAACTGGTGGCGCTCCTCCAGCGCGGCGAACTCCTCGAGCGCCAGCGGGTTGACCCGGCCGAGCAGCGAGAGCGCCCGCTCGGCGGACCGCAGCCGCTTCTCCTGCTGCTCGCGCACGTACGGGACCGCCGTCGGCGCGTCCGGGTCCACCTCCGTGCCGGGCACGGTGATGACCGGCACCTCCTGGTGCGGGCCGTACTCGTCGAGCAGGACGGCAGGGTCCAGGCCGAGGTCGTCGATCGCGCGGGCCTGCAGAGCCTCGATGCGCAGGCGCTGCTGCGTGCGGGCGACCTCGTCGCGGTGGGCGACGTCGGTCAGCTGGGCGAGCTCGGCGGCGCGCACGTCCACCTCGGCACGCGCGGCGGTGACCTCGCGGTCGCGGTCGCCGCGGGCCAGCTCGGCGGCGTCCCGCTC
>NZ_CAURTV010000079.1:0-16543 GCF_963527515.1 uncultured Cellulomonas sp.
GCACCGGCGCGACGAGCGCCCCGGCGCCGAGCATCGCCCGGTCGAGGGGGCCGAGGAAGCCCGCGGCCGTACCCGCGGTCAGCCCCGCAAGCTCGCGGGCCGCCACGCGCACGTCCTGCGGGCGGGCCACACGGTCGACGAACCGCACCGCGAGCTCGAGCCCGTCGGGGTCCGAGACGAGTGCCGCCAGCCGGCCGGTGGTGCGTCGTTCCCTGCCCGTCTGGCCCTCCGCCGTCGCCGACAGCCACCGCCGGGCGAGCCGGACCGCGTCCTGCGTGACGTCGTCGGTCGCGCGCATGCTGCTCCTCGTTCCGCCTCCGTGCCGGGTCCCGGGCGAGGCTGTCCGTGCTGGTGGGCCGGGTTCCGGCCTGGCCACAGTCTGACTGTCAAGAGCCGTCCGTGCGATGTCCGTCGCTCGGATGCCGGTTGACCTCGCGGCCGCATCTCGTCAGGGTGAACCCGTCCACGCACCGACGCGCGGATGAGCCGACGCATCCGTCGACCCAGCTGGGAGATCCCGTCATGCCCGCTCCTGCCCGTGCGCGCCGCGCGCTCGTCACCGTCCTGAGCACGCTCGCCCTCGTGCTCGGCGGTCTGGTCGCCGCCACGCCCTCAGCCGCGGCTGACGCCCCCTCGCCCACCATCGAGTCCCTGGACCCGGGCCTGCTGCGTGCCCGGATCGGGACGGGCGTCGTCGTGCGGCCGCAGGCCACGATCGAGGGTGAGGAGGCGTTCTGCAAGTGGCTCACGGGCGTGTACGTGAACCACCCGACGTACTACACGGTGCGCGTCTACAACTGCCGGTACACCGACATCTTCGTCAAGGGCGTGCACCTCAACGGCACGTTCGGCACCTGCGTGCTCGTCCCCGCCCGCAGCTCGCGGCACCTCGGCGGCTCGGTGGTCAAGCCGATCGACGACGCACAGATCTGCTGACCGGCACCCGGACACCGCCGGCTCACCTGGCGGGCCTGTCGTGCGCCGGCTCCCAGCGGTGCGACAGTGGGCACGTGACGAACCTCACAGCGGAGACCCCGCAGCAGACCACGCCCCTCGCCACCGCCAAGGCACAGCTCGCCGGTGCGGTCGAGATCCTCGGCTACGACGAGGGGCTCCACCGCATGCTCGCCACACCCCGGCGGGAGATGAACGTCGCCGTCCCCCTGCGCAGGGACGACGGCCGGATCGAGCTCTTCACCGGGTACCGCGTGCAGCACAACATCTCCCGCGGACCGGCCAAGGGCGGGCTGCGCTACTCGGCCGGCGTCGACGTCGACGAGGTCCGGGCGCTCGCCATGTGGATGACCTGGAAGTGCGCGGTCGTCGACGTGCCGTACGGGGGCGCCAAGGGCGGCGTCACCATCGACCCGCGGCTCTACACCCAGTCGGAGCTGGAGCGCGTGACCCGGCGCTACACCAGCGAGATCATGCCGATCATCGGTCCCGAGCGGGACATCATGGCGCCGGACGTCGGCACCAACGAGCAGACCATGGCCTGGATCATGGACACGTACTCGGTCAACCTCGGGTACACCATTCCCGCGGTGACCACGGGCAAGCCGCTGGCGGTGGGCGGCTCGCTCGGCCGCGCCACGGCGACCTCGCGCGGGGTCGTGCACTCGGCCGCGGCCGCGCTGGGCGACGCCGGGGTGCAGCTGCGCGAGGTGAGCGCCGCGGTCCAGGGCTTCGGCAAGGTCGGCTCGCACGCGTCCCGGTTCCTGCACGACGCAGGCACCCGCGTGGTCGCGGTGAGCGACGAGCAGGGCGGCGTGATGCTCGCCGACGGCCTCGACATCGCGGCGCTGGAGCGGCACGTGGCGCGGACGGGCACCGTCGTCGGCTTCGACGGCGGGGGCCCGATCGACAACAGCGAGCTCCTCGCGCTCGACGTGGACCTGCTCATCCCGGCCGCCGTGGAGGGCGTCCTCGACGCGGAGGCCGCCGGACGGGTCAAGGCGCGCTGGGTGGTCGAGGCCGCCAACGGGCCGACGACGCACGAGGGCGACCGCGTGCTCGCGGAGCGGGGGGTCGTCGTGGTGCCGGACATCCTCGCCAACGCCGGCGGCGTCGTGGTGTCGTACTTCGAGTGGGTGCAGGCCAACCAGGCGTACTGGTGGACCGAGCAGGAGATCGAGGACCGGCTCGAGCACCGGATGGTCACGGCGCACCGCGCGGTCGCCGCGCTGGCGAGCGCCGAGGGGATCTCGCTGCGCGACGCCGCCCTGACCATCGGTGTGCGGCGCGTCGCCGAGGCGCACCTGATCCGAGGCCTGTACCCCTGAGCACGGGAGTCCGGACGGGGGTGCGGGTGTTGCCCACGAGGTGACCCGCGAGAACCCCGTGCCCCTGTCCGTGCTCGACACCTCCCCCGTGGCCGTCGGCCAGTCCTCCGGCGAGGCGCTCGCCGCCACGACCACGCTCGCTCGCGCGGCGGACGCCGCCGGGTATGCGCGCTTCTGGGTGGCCGAGCACCACGCCATGCCCGCGGTCGCCTCGACGTCCCCGGCCGTCCTGCTCGCCCACCTGGCCGCCGCCACGGACCGCATCCGCGTCGGGTCGGGCGGCGTCATGCTGCCCAACCACCCGACGCTGGTGGTCGCCGAGCAGTTCGCCATGCTCGAGGCCCTGCACCCCGGACGCGTCGACCTGGGCATCGGCCGGGCGCCCGGCGCGGACCCCATGACCGCCGCGGCGCTGCGGCGCACGGTGGAGGGCCTGGGGGCCGACGACTTCCCGGCCGAGGTCGTCGACGTCCTGGCCCTGCTCGGGCAGACGCCCGCCGGGCGTGCTGCGTCGCTGCGCGCGACCCGGCTGCTGGCCACGCCGGCCGCGACCTCCTCGCCCCAGGTCTGGCTGCTGGGCTCGAGCTCGTTCAGCGCCGAGCTGGCGGGCGCGCTCGGCCTGCCGTTCAGCTACGCGCACCACTTCAACACGGGCCACACGCTGCAGGCCGCCGACGCCTACCGCCGCGCGTTCCGGCCCTCGGCCGTGCTCGACGCGCCGCGGCTCATGGTGTCCGCGTCCGTGCTGGTAGCCGACTCGGACGACGAGGCGCAGTACCTGTCGGGACCGAGCCGCGTGATGGCCCTCGCGCTGCGCACCGGCCGGCCGCTCGGCCCGATCGTGTCGCCCGAGGACGCCTCGCGTGAGCTCGCCGCGCTCGACCCGGTCGCCGCCGCGGACTTCTTCGCCCGCGTGCCGGGCACCCAGGTGGCCACGACCGCGGACCGCGCGGTCGAGGAGCTGGCCGCGCTGGTGACCCGCACGGGCGCCGACGAGCTGATGATCACGGGGACCGCGTTCGACGTCGCTACCCGCGTGGGCACGCTCGAGCAGGTGGCCGAGCGGTGGCCGTCGGTCGCGGCGGCGGCCTAGACCTGCTGGTCGGCGGCGTGCGGGTCCCGGGTCAGCCGGGCCTGCACCACGCCGCTGAGCTCGAGGGTGTCCCCGTCGGGCGCGCTCGCCTCCACCGGGTCGCCGAGTAGGCGCAGGACCTGGTGCTCGCAGGTCATCGCCTCCGGCGGCCCGGCCATGAGCGTGGACACCACCGGACCGAACGTGAGCGTGTCGCCGTCCAGCCGCCAGGTGCCGCGGACGCGGTTCACGCCGGCCAGGCCGAAGACCTGTCCGTCACCGTCGAACGTCAGCCACGGGGTCGCGCGGCGCGACCCGTCGACCTGCGCGCCCTCGAGCGCCGTGAACCGCCACGTACCCGCCAGCTCGACCATCCCCGCATGATGTCATCCGCGCGGCTGACGGTCCGCCCACGCCTCGAGGGTCACGCGCGGGCCGGTGTAGAACGGCACCTCCTCGCGCACGTGCAGGCGCGCGTCGGTGGCGCGCAGGTCGCGCATGAGGTCGACGATCCGGTGCAGCACCGGCGCCTCGAAGGCGAGGATCCACTCGTAGTCGCCGAGCGCGAACGCCGAGACCGTGTTGGCGCGCACGTCGGCGTACCCGCGGGCCGCCTGACCGTGCTCGACGAGCATCCGCCGGCGGTCGTCCTCGGGCAGCACGTACCAGTCGTAGGACCGCACGAACGGGTAGACGGACATGTACGCACCTGCCGGCTCCCCCGCCAGGAACGCCGGGACGTGCGCGCGGTTGAACTCGGCGGGCCGGTGCAGGCCGACCACGGACCACACCGGGAGCAGGTGCCGGCCGAGGTCGCTGGCCCGCAGCCGCTGGTAGGCGCCCTGCACCTCCTCCACCGTCTCGGCGTGCCACCAGACCATGAGGTCGGCGTCGGCCCGCAGACCCGCGACGTCGTACCACCCACGGACCACGAGACCGTCGGCGGCGACCGCGGCCTGCGCGGCGGCGATGAGCCCGGCGCGCTCGTCGTCGTCCTCGGGCAGCACCTCCTCGAGGGCGAGCACCGTCCACATGGTGTACCGGACGGTCGCGTTCAGGGCGTCGGCGTCGTGCGTCATCGCGGGGTGCTCCAGGGGTAGGGGTCAGGACCAGGGGTCGGTCGAGCAGGCGGCGGGGATGCCGGTGGGCGTCCCGGCGCGCATCTGGCAGCAGCCCGGCCGGCAGACGGACCGGTACGGCGGCAGCCCGCCCGCGGTCGCCTCGGCCACCGGCCTCGCGGCGGCGTCCGCGACGAGGTCGTCGGCGACCGGGTGCGTCCCGGTCTCCGCGGCCGCCCGGGCCAGCGCCGCCCGTTCCACGACGAGGTCCACGAGCCCGCGCACGAACGGCTCGCGCGTGCCGACGCTGTCGGCGCGGACGGCGACCATGCCGAGCTCGGCAGCCGTGGCCAGCGCCTCGGTGTCGAGGTCGAACGCGACCTCCATGTGGTCCGAGACGAAGCCGATCGGGGAGAGCACCACCGCCTCGACCCGGTCGGCCGCGAGCACGGCCAGGTGGTCGTTGACGTCGGGCTCCAGCCAGGGCTGGCTGGGGGGCCCCGAGCGCGAGCAGTACGTGAGGTCCCAGGTGACCGGCCGGCCGAGGCGCTCCTCGACCGCGGCGGCGACCGTGGCCGCGACGTCGAGGTGCTGGGCGGAGTAGGTGGCGCCGGAGACCTGCGACGCCTCCTCCATCGTGTCCGGGATGGAGTGCGTGACGAACACCAGGCGCGCGTCGCGGCCGATCGACGTGAACGCCTCGGTCACGGCGTCGACGTTCGCCTGCACGAACCCCGGGTGGTTGAAGTACGAGCGCACCTTGTCGACGACCAGCGGGTGCTCGCCCTCGCCGAGACCCACGTCCGCACCCAGCTCGTCGAGCGACGCCCAGAGGTTCTCCCGGTACTGGCGGCAGCCCGAGTAGGACGAGTACGCGCTGGTGACCACCGCGACCATCCGGCGTGCGCCGTCCGAGTAGGCGGCGGACAGGGCGTCGCGCGTGTACGGCTCCCAGTTGCGGTTGCCCCACACGACCGGCAGGTCCAGGCCACGCCGGGCGAGCTCGGCGGTGAGCGCCTTCTGCAGCGCGAGGTTCTGGCCGTTGATCGGGCTGGCCCCGCCGAAGTGGTGGTAGTGCTCGGCGACGACCGCGAGGCGCTCGTCCGGGATGTTCTTGCCGGCCGTGACGTTGCGCAGGAACGGCAGCACGTCGTCGGGTCCGTCCGGACCTCCGAACGAGAACAGCAGGAGCGCGTCGTACGGGGCGACGGGGCTCGGACCGGTGGGGGGCATGGGGGTGCTCACGTCGGTGTCGGGGGCCACCCGACGATCATCCCACCGGCTCCCGGACGCGCCCGCGCGAGCGGCCCCGGCGGACCGTGATCTTGAACGCACGGGGTGTCAGCAAACGCCGCTCAGCCCTTGACGGCACCCCCGAGGCCGGCGCCGCGCAGGAACATCCGCTGGAAGACCAGGAACATGAGGATCGGGATGATGGTCGCGATCGCGTACGCCGCCATGAGCGTCCCCTTGTCCGTCGTCGCCTCCAGCGACGGCAGCCGGACGGACAGCGGCTGCAGGTCGGGGTTGCGCAGCACCAGCAGCGGCCACAGGAAGTCCTTCCAGGACGCGATGACGGCGAACACCGACACGACGCCCAGGATCGGCTTGCTCATGGGCAGCACGATCGACCAGAACAGCCGGAACGGCCCGGCGCCGTCCACCCGGGCGGCCTCGAAGATCTCCCGCGGCAGGTTGTCGAAGAACCGCGTCACCAGCACCACGTTGAACGCGCTCGCGCCCGCCGGCAGCCAGACCGCCCAGAACGAGTTGACCAGCGAGTGATCGATCAGGGGCGGGTGCAGGATGATCAGGTAGAGCGGCACCAGGAGGACGACGGCGGGCACGAAGAGCGTGGCCAGCACCAGCGCCTGCGCGTACTTCGCCCACCGCGGCCGCAGCACGGACAGCACGTACCCGCCGGTCGTCGCGACGAGCATCTGAGACAGCCAGGACCCGGCCGCGAGCACGACGGTGTTGACGAAGTACTTGCTGATGTCGATGTCGAACCACGCCTCGTGCAGGTTCGACCACTTCACGCCGTTCGGGAAGATCGCCAGCGGCGTGCGCAGGATGTCCTGCGTCGGGGTGATGGCGAACTTGCCCAGCAGGAGCAGGGGGCCGACGCACCACACGACGAGCACGATCAGCAGCAGCACGTGCATCGTGTTCCAGGTGCGCCGCACGCGGGGCCGGCGCCAGTCGGCCACCGAGAGCGCGGTGCGGTCCTGGGCGGGCGCGGCGCTCGCCTTCGTGCGGCCGGCGGCGGGCTCGGGCGCGTCGGGGAGCACCGCCTCGGGCAGCTTCGGGGTGGTCGTGGTCACGAGGTGCTCCAGCTGCGCGTGAGGCGGAAGTAGATCAGGGACATGACGGCGAGGAACGCGGCGAGCATGAGGCTCAGCGCGGTCGCCATGCCGTAGTTGCCGCCCAGGCTGTTCTGGAACGCGTACCGGTAGACCAGCAGGAGCACGGAGATCGTCGCGTTGGCCGGCCCGCCGCCCGTGAACAGGTACGGCTCCAGGAACACCTGGGCGGTCCCGATGATCTGCAGGATGAACGTGATGAGCAGGACGCCGCGCAGCTGGGGCATCGTGACGTGCCAGATCTTGCCCCAGACGGAGGCGCCGTCGACCTCCGCGGCGTCGTACAGCTCCGTCGGGACGCTGGTGAGCGCGGCGAGGTAGATGATCACCGTGCCGCCGGCGGCGGCCCACGTGGCCTCCAGCACGAGCGAGGGCATCGCCGACGTCGCGCTCTGCAGCCAGGGTTGCGGGGGTATGCCGACGTAGCCGATGAGCGTGTTGAACACGCCCTCGGGGCGGGGGTCGTAGAAGAACTTCCACAGCAGCACGGCGACCACCGGCGGCACGACGACCGGCAGGTAGGCGAGCGCGGAGAACAGCCCCTTCGCCCGCCGCACCTCGCTCATGAGCACGGCCGCGACCAGCGGCACCGGGTACCCGAAGATCAGCGCCAGGAGCGCGAAGTACGCGGTGTTGCGCACGGCCATCGGAAGCACGGGGTCGGCGAAGACGCGCTGGAAGTTCTCCAGGCCCACCCACTGGGTGACGATGAGGTTCGTCTTCTGGAAGCTCATCACCACCGCCTTGACGATGGGCGCCCACGAGAAGACCCCGAAGATCACCAGCAGCGGCAGGGCGAACACCAGGGTGGTCAGGCCGCCGCCGCGCACCCAGGTCGCCGGGGTGCGTCTCCGGACCGGGGTCTCGGCAAGGCTGTGGGAGGTCATGCGGTCCTTCTCTCGTGCGTCGACGCTGACAGGACGATGGTGCCCGACCCGGGACGGACCCGGGCCGGGCACCGTCCGTGTCAGCCGGCCTGGTCGATCAGGGCCTGGGACTGCTCGTTGGCGTCGGCGAGCAGCGCGTCCAGGTCCACTCCCGGGTCCGTCATGACGGCCTGCACGATCGGGAACAGCAGGCCGTAGGTCTCCTGCGTCGCGCGGGCGGCCTCGGGGATGACGGGCTGGGTGAACATGACGTCCGTGTAGCCGGCCATGTGGTCGAGCGGGACGTTGACGTACTCCTCGATCCAGCCCAGCGAGGTCTCGTACTGCTCCTTGCTGAAGATCGGGAGCGTGGGCGTCCCGACGGCCTGCGGGGGCGACTGCTCCGCGAGGATCTTGGCGTCGGCCACGGCCTGGTCCTGGTCCACCAGCTTGGACAGGTACCAGAAGTCGATCCACTTGACCGCGGCGTCCTTCTCCTCGTCGGTCGCCTGCGGCGCCACGGCGGCGTAGGTGCCGCCGCCGAGCGTCCCGGAGTCGTCGCCCTCGTTCGGCAGCGCGGTCAGCCCGTAGTCCAGGTTGTCCGCGGTGACGCCGTTGTTCTGCACCAGCGCCGTGTAGATGTCCGAGCCCGAGGTGTACATCGCGAACTGGCCCGCCGCGAAGCCGGAGTTGACGTCGCCCCAGCCCAGCTGGGTGTTCGCCAGGAGCGACCCGTCCGCCTTGAGGTCACCGAGGAACTCCAGCGACTCCTTGACCGCCGGGTCCGTCAGCGTGGCCTCGTAGCTGTCGCCGTCGAGCACCTGCGTGCGACCGCCGCGCGAGTACGCCGCTGCGGTGAGCTGCCAGCCGCCGGCGTTGTCGAGCGCCATCATCGCGTAGCCCGGCACGCCGGTCGCGTCCGTGATTGCCTTCGCGGCCGTGCGGACCTCGTCCCACGTCGTCGGGGGCTTGTCCGGGTCCAGGCCTGCGTCCGTGAACAGCTTGCGGTTGTAGTGCAGCGCCACGGCGTAGATCGACTTGGCGGGGACCGCGTAGACCTTCCCGTCGTCGCTGAGCCCGGCGGCGAGCACCTCCGGGTTGAAGTCGCCCGCGTAGGACAGCTGCTTGACCTGCTCGTCGATGTCGGCGATCTGGCCGTTCTGGATGAGCACCTTGGTGTCCGTGGCGGGGACCTCGAACACGTCGGGCAGCGTGCCGCCGGCGAGGTCGGCCGCGAAGGTCGACGCCAGCCAGTTGTACTCCTGCGTCTCGACGTCGATGTCGGGGTACTTGGCCTCGAACTGCTCGACGCGCTCGTTCAGCGCGTCGACGGCGGTCTGCTCGGCACCGGGCTGGAGGCCGGCGACGGTGATCGAGACCGTGTCTCCGGCCGACTCGGTCGAGTCGCCCGAGGGGTCGTCGTCGGTGCTGCAGGCGGCCAGCAGGCCGAGGGAGAGCACACCGGCCATGGCGAGCGCGGTGGTGCGTGAGGACCTCATCGTCACTCCTTCGTGAGGGAACGCGCCGGACGGGGTGCCAGGTCGCGATCTGGTGCTGCGGTCAGGTGGTGCGGTCTGGTGGTGCGGTCTGGTGGTGCGGTCGGGTCAGGCGGGGGTGCGCAGCCACGCGGCGGTGTCGCGCGGCAGCAGGCCTGCCTCGAGCGGGGCGCTCGAGAGCAGGACATCGGTGTGGGCGGGCAGGGCGGCGGGCTCGTCGCCCAGGTTGACGACGCAGACGAGATCGCCGCGGGCGAACGCGAGCACGTCGTCGGGGCTGTCGATCCACCGCATCGGCCCGTCGCCCAGCGCGGGCTCGGACCGGCGGATCGCCAGCAGGTCGCGGTACAGGCGCAGCGTCGAGGACGGGTCCGCCTCCTGCGCCGTGACGGTCAGGCCGGCCCAGGCCGGCGGCTGCGGGAGCCACGACCCGCCGGACCCGAACCCGTAGGGGGCGCGGTCGCCCGACCAGGGCAGCGGCACGCGGCAGCCGTCCCGGCCGGGGTCGACACCCTCGGAACGGAAGTGCATCGGGTCCTGGAGCAGGTCGAGCGGCAGGTCCTCGACCTCCGGCAGACCGAGCTCGTCGCCCTGGTAGACGTACAGCGACCCGGGCAGGGCAGCGGTGAGGAGCGCCGCTGCCCGTGCTCGACGCCGTCCGACGCCCAGGTCGGTCGGCGTGCCGAAGCGCTTCGCGGTGAACGCGAACGACGTGTCCTCGCGGCCGTACCGGGTGACCGGCCGCGTGACGTCGTGGTTGGACAGCACCCACGTGGCGGGTGCGCCGACCGGGCCGTGGGCGGCCAGGGTGATGTCGATCGACTCACGCAGCTGCTTGGCGTCCCACGGCCGCGCCATGAAGTCGAAGTTGAACGCGGTGTGCATCTCGTCGGACCTCAGGTACTGCGCGAAGCGGGCCTTGTCCTGCAGCCAGACCTCGCCGACGAGGATCCGGGTGCCCGGGTAGGAGTCGGCGACGGCCCGCCAGCCCCGGTAGACGTCGTGCAGCTCGTCCCGGTCGACGTGCGGGTGCTCCCCCGGGCCGGGGTCCAGCGGGACCTCGGGGAGCTCGGGGTCCTTGACCAGCAGGGCGGCGGAGTCGATGCGGATGCCGGCGACGCCCCGGTCGAACCAGAAGCGCAGCACCGACTCGAACTCCGCCACGACGTCCGGGTGCGACCAGTTGAGGTCGGGCTGCTGCGGAGCGAAGAGGTGCAGGTACCACTCGCCGGGCGTGCCGTCCGGGTCGGTGGTGCGCGTCCACGTGCTGCCCTGGAAGTCGGAGACCCAGTCGGTGGGGATCTGCTTTCCGTGCTCGCCCTTGCCGGGGTGGAACCAGAACCGCTCCCGCTCGGGCGACCCCGGTCCCGCGGCGAGCGCCGCCTGGAACCACTCGTGCTGGTCGGAGACGTGGTTGGGCACGACGTCGATCACGGTGCGGATGCCGAGCGCGAGCGCCTCCGCGATGACCTGCTCGGCCTCCTCGAGGGTGCCGAAGGCGGGGTCGATCGCGCGATAGTCGGCCACGTCGTAGCCGCCGTCCGCGAGCGGCGAGACGTACCAGGGGGTGACCCAGATGGCGTCGACGCCCAGGTCCCGCAGGTACGGCAGGCGCGCGCGCAGGCCGGCCAGGTCACCGGTGCCGTCGCCGTTCCCGTCGGCGAAGCTGCGGGGGTAGACCTGGTAGATCACCGCTCCGCGCCACCACTGCGGGTCGGTCTCCGGCTGCGCCTGCGCCACTCGTGTCTCGTCTCTCGTGGGCCGCCGTCGTCGTCGCCGGAGCCGCTCGTCCTGTGCTCGAACCTGCGACCGCGCCCTCTCGTGACGGCCCTGTCGCGTAGCCAGACACTAAAGGACGCGACTGGATCCACGCAAGAAACTGACAAGACAGTTATCGAAGCGTGACCGAGACGACGCTGAATGGGGAGGAGACGGCACAGACCCCGCCCCACGCAGGGTGGCGGGACGGGGTCTGGGCGGGACTGAGGGTCAGCCGGCGACGGTCACCGGCTGCGCCGGGGCGGGCCCGGTCGAGCCGCGGACCACGAGCTCCGGCTCGAAGAGCAGCTCGTCCTGCGGCACCGCGGTGCCGTGGATCTGGCTGACCAGCAGGTCGATGGCCGCGCGGCCCATGGGCTCGATCGGCTGGCGGACGGTGGTCAGCGGCGGCTCGGTGCAGCTCATGAAGGCGGAGTCGTCGTAGCCGACCACCGAGACGTCGTCGGGGACGCGCAGCCCGGCTCGCCGTGCGGCCCGGATCACCCCGAGCGCGAGGGGGTCGCTCGCGCAGACGATCCCCGTGACGCCCTCGCGCAGGAGCCGGTTGCCCGCGGCCTGACCGCTCTCCAGCGAGTACGCGCTGCGGACCACCTGGTGCTCGCCGAGCTCGATGCCCAGCCGCTGCGTGATCGCGTGGGCGGCACGCAGCTTGCGCTCGGACGGTACGTGGTCCACCGGCCCCAGGACCAGGCCGATCTTCGTGTGGCCGAGCGAGGCGAGGTGCCCGACCGCCTGCTCGATGGCCACCTCGTCGTCGCACGACACGCGCGGGAACGGGAGCTCCTCGATCGAGGCGTTGATGAGGACCACCGGCAGGTGGCGTCCCGTGAGCCGTTCGTAGTGCCCGTGCGAGGCGTCGCGCTGGGCGTAGTGCCCGCCGGCGAAGACGATCCCGGAGACCTGCTGGCCCAGGAGCAGCTCGACGTAGTCGGCCTCGGAGACGCCGCCCGCGGTCTGGGTGCACAGGACGGGCGTGAACCCCTGCTGCGCCAGCGCCCCGCCGACCACCTCGGCGAACGCGGGGAAGATCGGGTTCTGCAGCTCGGGGAGCACGAGGCCGACCAGCCGCGCACGCTCGCCGCGCAGCTTGGTGGGCCGCTCGTACCCGAGCACGTCGAGCGCCGTCAGGACGGCCTCCCGCGTCGTCTCCGACACGCCGGGCTTGCCGTTCAGCACCCGGCTCACGGTCGCCTCGGAGACACCGACCTTGCGTGCTACCTCTGCGAGTCGCCGCGACATGGCTGTCACTGTACTGCGCAGTCCTGCAAGTGGCTTGCAGCGTCCTGCAAGCGGCTCGCGTGCCGTCACCCGGATGCGCGTGCCCGGGGTGCGCGGCGGACAGAGTGCTTCTACCGTCGGACCTGCCTGCTGCACCCGGACAGGCCGCCCCCGACAGACAGGTCCCTCAGTGCCGTCGACCGAGTCCCGCCCGCCGGCGAGCCCCGCGCTCGGACGGCGCTACCACCTCGAGCAGCAGCTCGGGCGGGGCGGCTCGGGCGAGGTCTTCCGGGCCACCGACGCCCGCCTGCAGCGGCCTGTGGCGCTCAAGCTCTTCTCCATCGGCTCGGCGTCCCCGGACGAGATCCGGCGCTACGCCCAGGAGGCCCGCGTGCTGTCCTCGCTGGCGCACCCGAGCCTCGTCGCCCTGCTGGACGTCGGCGCGGACGTTCTACCCGACGGCGGTCCCGTGGCGTTCCTGGTCATGGAGCTGGTCGACGGCCAGACCCTGCGGGACACGATCGCTCAGGGGCCGCTGGCGCCCGCTCTCGTCGCGGACGTCGGCCGGCAGCTCGCGCTGGCGCTCGGCCACGCCCACGCCGCCGGGGTGGTGCACCGCGACGTCAAGCCCTCGAACGTCCTGGTCGCCACCGACCGGATCCTCGACCGGCCCGCCGGGGGCGCCCGCGACGCCCCCTGGCTGCCCGTCGTGCTGGCCGACTTCGGCATCGCCGTGACCACGGCCAGCGCACCGCTGGCACCGCGCGGGACGTCCGGCACGGCCGGGTACCAGAGCCCCGAGCAGGCGCTCGGTCGCTCGGCCGGACCGGCCAGCGACGTCTACTCCCTCGGCCTGGTGCTGCTCGAGTGCCTCACCGGGGAGCGCGCCTACCCGGGCGACCCGCTCAGCAGCTCGCTCGCCCGCCTGCTGGAGCCGGTCGAGGTGCCGGAACGGTTCGGACGTGACTGGAACCTGCTGCTGCGCGCGATGACCGCCGAGGACCCGTCCGCGCGCCCGGCCCCCGCCGCGGTCGCCGCCGAGCTCCGGGCGCTGCGCGGCTGAGCGCTACGACGGGTCGGGGATCCCGGCCTGTGCGGCGCGCAGCTTGTCGGTCAGGGCGCGCAGCGTGGCCAACTCCTCGGCGTCCAGGGCGCCGCCCACGAGTCGCCGGATCGAGCGGACGTGGCGACGCCCGATCTCCCGCTGCACCCGCCTCCCCTGCGCGGTCAGGCCGACCGCCACCCCCCGTGCGTCACCGGGGACGGGCCGGCGCTGCACCAGCCCGTCGTGCTCGAGCCGCTCCACCAGGCGCGACAGGCTCGGCTGCGTCAGCAGGCTGTCCTCGCCCAGGTCCTTGAGCCGCGCCGTGCCGTCGGGCCACCGGGACAGGGTGAACAGGACGTCGTACTCGCGGATGCTCAGGTCACCCCAGACGTCGTCGCGCGAGAACCGCCGCATCAGAGCCACCTGGGCGCGGAACAGCGACTCCCACGCCTCTGCGGCCTCCCGCGTGCCGGGCAGGTCGGGCTTCTCGTCCACCATCCACCACTCCTCGCACGATCGATGCGTACGCATCGATCTTCGCCTCAACCGCGAGGTGGCGGCCGGTGTTCCGGCACACCGCTATCGAAAGTGTCGCGCGCCCGTCACTGAAATGTTTCGGTGCCTCGCGGCTGGGACCACCGGGGACCACTGTGCGATCCGGCACTGGCTCAACGAGGAGGAACCCCCATGGCTGGCACACGCCCCCCCGCACCACCCCGCCGACGCACGGCCGCGATCACCGCGGTCCTCGCGCTCACGGCCACGATCGCCGTCGGCTCGGCAGTCGCGACCACGGCCCAGGCAGCATCGAGCCTCAAGGACCTGGCGACGGCGGCCGGCAAGGACATCGGCTTCGCGCTCGCCCCCGACCGCCTCTCGGAGTCGGCCTACAAGTCGATCGCCGACAGCGAGTTCAACCTCGTCGTCGCCGAGAACGCGATGAAGTGGGACGCCACCGAGCCGTCCCAGAACTCGTTCAGCTACGGCGCGGGCGACCAGGTGGCGAGCTATGCCGCCAGCAGCGGCAAGGAGCTGTATGGGCACACGCTGGTCTGGCACTCGCAGCTGCCGGGCTGGGTGAACAACCTGTCCGGCACCGCGCTGCAGAACGCGATGACCAACCACGTCACCAACGTCGCGACGCACTTCAAGGGCAAGGTCTCGTCCTGGGACGTGGTCAACGAGGCGTTCGGTGAGAACGGCGAGCGCCGCTCCGACTCCCCGTTCCAGCAGAAGCTGGGCAACGGCTACATCGAGACGGCGTTCCGTGCGGCGCGGGCCGCGGACCCCACGGCCAAGCTCTGCATCAACGACTACAACACCGACGCGATCAACGCCAAGAGCACCGCGATCTACAACCTGGTCAGCGACTTCAAGGCGCGCGGCGTGCCCATCGACTGCGTCGGGTTCCAGTCGCACCTGATCATCGGGCAGGTCCCGTCCACCATGCAGCAGAACCTGCAGCGCTTCGCCGACCTGGGCGTCGACGTGCGCATCACCGAGCTCGACATCCGGATGCAGACCCCCTCGGACGCCACCAAGCTGGCCACCCAGGCGGCCGACTTCAAGAAGATCTTCCAGATCTGCAACGCGGTCAGCCGCTGCCAGGGCGTGACCATCTGGGGCATCACCGACAAGTACTCGTGGGTCCCGGACACGTTCCCGGGCCAGGGGGCCGCGCTGGTGTGGGACACCAACTACGCCAAGAAGCCGGCGTACGACGCCATCGCGTCCGCGTTCGGCGGGATCACGCCGACGACGCCCCCGGTCACCACCCCGCCCGTGACCACCCCGCCGGTCACGACGCCGCCGGTCACCCCCACCGGGGGCTGCCAGGTCACCTACGGCGTCAACCAGTGGAACACCGGCTTCACCGCGAACGTCACGGTGAAGAACTCGTCGAGCACCCCGATCAACGGCTGGACGCTCACGTTCAGCTTCCCGGCGGGCCAGTCGGTGACGCAGGCGTGGAGCTCGGTCACCACGCAGTCGGGCTCCGCGGTGACCGTGAAGAACGCCCCGTGGAACGGCAGCATCGCGCCGGGCAGCAGCCAGCAGTTCGGCTTCAACGGCTCGCACAACGGCACCAACACCGCGCCGAGCGCGTTCGCGCTCAACGGCACGGCCTGCACGGTCGCGTGACGCATGCCGGCCCGGGACCCCTCGTCGGGTCCCGGGCCGGCTGCGCGCCCGGTCCCGATACGCTGACGCGATGACGACCGAGGCGGCCCCCCGCACCACGTACCTGCTGGTGGACGGCGAGAACATCGACGCCACGCTCGGTTCCTCGATCCTCGGCGGACGGCCCACCCCGGAGCAGCGGCCGCGCTGGGAGCGCGTGCTGACCTTCGCGCAGCAGACGTGGGACCAGCCCGTCAAGGCACTGTTCTTCCTCAACGCCTCCAGCGGCTCGTTGCCCATGTCGTTCGTGCAGGCGCTCCTGGCCATCGGGTTCCAGCCGATCCCGCTGTCCGGCGAGTCGTACGAGAAGGTCGTCGACATCGGCATCAAGCGCACCCTCGCGGCGATCGCGGGCCGGGGTGGCGACGTGCTCCTGGCCAGCCACGACGGTGACTTCGCCCCCGAGCTGGAGGTGCTCGTCGACGACGAGGAGCGCCGCGTCGGCCTGCTCGCCTTCCGCGAGTTCACCAGCACCCAGCTCTCCGCCCTCGTCGCCCGCGGCCTGGAGACGTTCGACCTCGAGGGCGACGTGGCCGCGTTCAACGTGCAGCTGCCGCGCCTGCGGATCATCCCGCTCGAGGAGTTCGACCCGCTGCGCTACCTCTGAGCCCTGTCCGGGCCCCCGGGCCGCGGACAAGGGACCTAGGTCACGGGCCCATAACGATGTACCTGGTACCCGTCCGGATTTACCTAGTACCGCGTGGCTCAGGTGCTTGGGGCACTGGTAGACAGTGCGCTGGTCCCGCCCGAGAAGCCGGTGAGCTGCCCCGTCAACGGTGACGGCGCAGGTCACAAGGCCTCGGGCGGCCACACATACCGGCCGCACTGCCCGAGCGGGCCGCCCGCTCGGGACAAGCACCAGCACCACGACGAGGTGGTCATGAAGCGTCACATCCTGGCGGGGCTCGTCCTCGCACTCCTCACGACGGCGATCGTCCTGTTCTCCGGCCCCGAGCTGCAGAGCGTCGCCCTGCTCGGCGCCGCGCTCGGTGGGGCCCTGGGCCTGGTGCCCGACCGCACCCCGGGCCAGCGCGCCGCCGGCTTCGCCGTCGGCTTCGTGGCCGCCTGGATCGGCTACGCGCTGCGCGCCGCCGCCCTTCCCGACGCCGCGGCCGGGCGCGCCGTCGCCGTGCTCGTCGTCATCGTCCTGTGCCTCGCGGTGGCCGGCCTGGCCCGCGGCCGT
>NZ_CAURTV010000080.1:0-16258 GCF_963527515.1 uncultured Cellulomonas sp.
GCACGCACCCGGCCGTCGCCGAGGTCCGGCACCCGAGCCTGCCCACCGACCCGGGGCACGAGCGGGCCGCCCGCCTGATGGACGGGTTCGGCGCGATCATCGGGCTTCGCCCGCACGGCGGGCCGGACGCGGCCGACGCCGTCGTGGCCGCGCTGCGCCTGTGGGTCCCGGCCACCAGCCTGGGCGGCGTGGAGTCGACGCTGGAGCGCCGGCGCCGGTTCGCCACGGAGTCGAGGACCGTCCCGGAGGACCTGCTGCGGATGTCGGTCGGCATCGAGGACGTCGAGGACCTCTGGCGGGACCTGGCCCAGGCGCTGGACGCGCTCTAGGCTCCCTCGGCCTTGTGGGGCCGGGCCAGCAGGAGCGTGGCGAGCTGGTCGACCGGCAGGCCCTCGTGCAGCACCCGCACCACCGCCGACGTGATCGGCATCTCCACGCCGAGCGTCGTCGCCAGCTCCAGGACCGACCGGCAGGACTTGACGCCCTCGGCCGTGCCTCCCGTGGCTGAGATCGCCTGGTCCAGCGTCATGCCCCGGCCGATGTGGCCGCCGAGCGTGTGGTTGCGCGAGTCCGGCGAGGCGCAGGTCGCCATGAGGTCGCCCAGGCCGGCGAGGCCGGGGAACGTGTCCGCGTCCGCGCCGAGCGCCAGGCCGAGCCGCGTGATCTCCACCAGGCCGCGGGTGATCACGGTCGCCATGGTGTTGTAGCCGAGTCCGCGGCCCTGCGAGATGCCGACGGCGAGCGCGATGACGTTCTTGACCGCCCCGCAGAGCTCCACGCCGACCACGTCGTCGTTGGTGTACGGGCGGAAGTAGGACGACGCGCACGCCCGGGCCACCAGCTGCGCGGTGGCCTCGCTGGTGGAGGCCACGACGGTCGCGGTGGGCTGCCGGCGAGCGATCTCGAGCGCCAGGTTGGGTCCCGAGACCACCGCGATCCGGTCGGCCGGGATGCCCAGCGACTCGGCGACGACCTCGCTCATCCGCCGGTCGGTGGACAGCTCGACACCCTTCATGAGGGAGACGGCGACGGCGTGCGCGGCGACGGCGTCGGCCAGCGGGGTGAGCGTCGCACGCGCGCTCTGCGACGGGATGGCCACGGCGACGACGTCGGCGCCCGCCAGCACCGCCCGGGCGTCGGACGAGGCCGTCACGCGGGCGGGGAGCTCGACGCCGGGCAGGTAGGCCTCGTTGCGGTGCTCGTCGGCGATCTGCCGGCAGACGGCGTCGTCGCGCCCCCACACGGTCACCTCGCACCCGGCGTCGGCCATGACGGCGGCGAACGTCGTGCCCCAGGCTCCGGCCCCCAGCACGGCGGCGCGCAGGCGTGGTGCACCGGGCGCGGCAGGACGGTCCTGCGCCACCTGGTCCGCCGTCACGGCAGCTCGGGAGGGGTGGCGGGTCCACCCTGCGCGCCGGGCCTGCGCATGTCGTAGCGGACGGCGGGCGGCTCCTCGTCGCGGATGTCCGCCAGCAGCGCCGTGATCGCCGTCATCACGCGCTCGGTCGCCTCGCGCAGCGTCGCCGTGTCCTGCGGGCGGCCGTACAGGTCGTCCAGGACCACCGGCGGACCGGCGACGATCGTCACGGTCTTGCGGGGGAACGGCTTGAGCAGCTTCTTGTAGCGGCCGAGCAGGAGCTGCGGCCCCCACTGGGCCACCGGGATCACGGGCGCCTGCGTGCTGAGGGCCAGGCGGGCGATGCCCGTCTTGCCGACCATGGGCCACAGGTCGGGATCGCGGGTGAGCGTGCCCTCGGGAAACACCGCCACCACCTCACCCTCGGCGATGGCGGCGATCGCCGCGGTCAGCGACTCCCCGGCCGAGGAGGAGTTGCGGTACACCGGGATCTGCCCCGTCGCCCGCAGGATCCCCGCCAGCACCGGGACCTTGAACAGCGACGCCTTCGCCAGGATCTTCGGGGCGACGCCGTTGTCCCACAGGTAGTGCGCGAACGTCAGGGGGTCGATGTTCGTCATGTGGTTCGCGGCGACGATGAACCCGCCCTCGGTGGGGAAGTTCTCGGTCCCGCGCCAGTCACGGCGGGTCATCGCGAGCAGCGGAGGCCGCACGATGCGCGCGACGTTGCGGTAGGCGCGGTTGGATCTGGCCGGCGGTTGCACGGGAGCCGATGCTACCTGTCAGTCGCGGCTGAACTCGGCGCCGAGGGCCTCGAGCTTGGCGGTGAAGTGCTCGTACCCACGGTCGATCAGGCTGATGCCGCGCACCGCCGACGTGCCCTTGGCCGCCAGCGCCGCGATCAGGTGGCTGAAGCCACCGCGCAGGTCCGGCACCTCGATGTCCGCCGCGGACAGCGGCGTCGGTCCCGAGATCACCGCGGAGTGGTAGAAGTTCCGCTGCCCGAACCGGCACGGACGGCCGCCCAAGCACTCCTTGTAGACCTGGATGGTCGCGCCCATCCCGACCAGCGCGTCGGCGAACCCGAACCGGTTCTCGTAGACCGTCTCGTGCACGATCGACAGGCCCTTGGCCTGGGTGAGCGCGACGACGAGCGGCTGCTGCCAGTCCGTCATGAAGCCGGGGTGCACGTCGGTCTCGAGCGTGATCGAGCGCAAATCCCCGCCCGGGTGGAAGAACCGGATGCCGTCGTCGTCGATGGCGAACTCGCCGCCGACCTTGCGGAACGTGTTGAGGAACGTGGTCATCTCGGGCTGCGTCGCGCCCTTCACGACGATGTCCCCGCCGGTCGCCAGCGCTGCCGACGCCCACGACGCCGCCTCGATCCGGTCCGAGAGCGCGGTGTGCTGGAACCCGATGAGGCGGTCCACGCCCTCGATCCGGATCACGCGGTCCGTGTCGACCGAGATGATCGCGCCCATCTTCTGCAGCACGTTGATCAGGTCCATGATCTCGGGCTCGATGGCCGCGTTGGCCAGCTCCGTGATGCCCTCGGCCCGCACCGCCGTGAGCAGCAGCTGCTCCGTGGCGCCGACGCTCGGGTACGGCAGCGCGATCTTGGTGCCCTGCAGGCGGCGGGGCGCGCGGATGTGGATGCCGTTGTCGGTCTTGTCCACCACGGCGCCGAACTGCCGCAGGATGTCCAGGTGGTAGTTGATCGGCCGGTCGCCGATCCGGCAGCCGCCGAGGTCCGGGATGAACGCCTCGCCCAGCCGGTGCAGCAGCGGCCCGCAGAACAGGATCGGGATCCGGCTCGACCCCGCGTGGGTGTCGATGTCCGCCACGTGAGCCGACTCCACGTCCGTCGGGTCCAGGTGGAGCACGCCGGCGTCCGCGTCGGCGTCGACCTTGACGCCGTGCAGCTCGAGCAGGCCGGTCACCACGGCCACGTCGCGGATCTGCGGGACGTTGCGCAGCACGCTCGGGGTCTCCCCCAGCAGTGCGGCCACCATCGCCTTGGAGACGAAGTTCTTGGCCCCGCGGACGGTGATCTCGCCCGAGAGCGGGGTGCCACCGTTGACGTACAGCAGATCGCTCATCGCACCATCGTCTCCCACCCCTGCGGATGCTCCCGACCGCCGGCGTGGCGGCACGCCGGGGCCGGTGCAGAACCTTCACACGGTCCGGGCCGCGTCACTTCTTCTTGGCGCGTCCCTTGCCGGAGCCGGAGGACTTCTTGGCCTTCGCCTTCGACTTGGCCTTCGCGTCAGACTTCGCCTTCGACTTGGGCTCAGTCTTCGCCTTCGGCTTGGGCTCGGCCTTCGCCTTCGGCTTGGGCTCGGCCTTCGCCTTCGACCTCGGCTTGGCCGCCTTGCCGTCAGAGGGGCTCTGCGCAGCCGGCGCCGTACTCGGTGCGGCCGGCGACGCGGCGGGCCGCACCACACCCTGCACCGCGCTGAGGTCCGCAACACCGCCCAGCGGCTCACCCGGTCCCGCGGCGACCCGCGCACGCAGCGTCGCCCCGGGGTGGAAGCGGGCCACGGTGGTCGCGGCGACGTCCAGCGACTCCCCCGTGCGGGGGTTGCGCGCCGTCCGGGCGGGCCGGCCCGCGGCCTCGAAGGTGCCGAAGCCGGTGAGGGTCACCCGCTCACCGGCAGCCAGGGCGGCCGTGATCTCGTCGAGCACGGCGTCGACGGCGGCCGCTGCCGCGCCTCGTGACGTGCCCCGCGCGGCGATGCGGTCAGCGATCTGCGACTTGCCCGGCATGGTGATCCCCTCTCGGCCGGCGCGCACCGCGCCGTGCTCGGACCTCACGCTAGCCACCCGTGCCGTGCGGCGGGCCACCTCGGGGGCGACCCGCCGCACGAGGATCAGGGGCGGCGGCCGATCTCCACCGGCACGCCGGCCGGACGCGCCGCGACGATCTCGACGGACGGCAGGTGCTTGGCCGGCAGGGTGGCGGGCCGCCACGACTCACGACGGGCCTCGAACGCCGAGATCTCGTCGGCGTGCGCGAGCGTCAGGCCGATGTCGTCGAGACCCTCCATGAGGCGCCAGCGCGTGTAGTCGTCCACCTGGAAGGGAACCACGACGTCGTCGCAGGTGATCGTCTTGGACGCGAGGTCCACGGTCACCTCGGTCCCGGGGCGCGTCTCGAGGATCTTCCAGATCAGCTCGATGTCCTCCTGCGACGCCTGCGCGGCGAGCAGGCCCTGCTTGCCGGAGTTGCCGCGGAAGATGTCCGCGAAGCGGTTCGAGATGACGACCTTGAACCCGTAGTCCTTGAGCGCCCACACGGCGTGCTCGCGGGACGAGCCGGTGCCGAAGTCCGGGCCGGCGACGAGCACCGAGCCGGCGCGGTAGGCGTCCTGGTTGAGGACGAACGCCGGGTCGCCGCGCCAGGCGGCGAACAGCGCGTCCTCGAACCCGGTCCGCGTGACGCGCTTGAGGTAGACCGCGGGGATGATCTGGTCCGTGTCCACGTTGCTGCGTCGCAGCGGGACGCCGACGCCGGTGTGCTGGTTGAACTTCTCCATGACTGTCTCTCGCTTCCTGGGTCAGACCGTCTGGAGGTCGGTGAGGGGGCTGCCGTCGGGCGCGTCGACGCCGGCGTCGAGGTCCGCGAACGAGGAGAGGGTCCCGCGGATCGCGGTCGCCGCCGCCACGAGCGGCGAGACGAGGTGCGTCCGCCCGCCCTTGCCCTGACGGCCCTCGAAGTTGCGGTTGGACGTGGAGGCCGAGCGCTCCCCCGGTGCCAGCTGGTCGGGGTTCATGCCCAGACACATGGAGCAGCCGGCGTTGCGCCACTCGGCGCCGAAGTCGAGGAAGATCTTGTCCAGCCCCTCGGCCTCCGCCTGCAGTCGCACGCGGGCCGACGCCGGCACCACCAGGACACGGACGTCGTCGGCCTTGTGCTTGCCGCGGACCACCTTGGCCACCGAGCGCAGGTCCTCGATGCGGCCGTTGGTGCAGGAGCCGATGAAGACCGTGTCGACCTTGATCTCCCGCAGCGGCTGTCCCGGCGTCAGGCCCATGTACTCGATGGCACGCTCGGCGGCCCCGCGCTCGTCGGCGTCGGCGATCTGCTCCGGGACGGGGACCGAGCCGGACAGCGGCAGGCCCTGGCCGGGGTTGGTGCCCCACGTGACGAACGGCTCGAGGTCCTGCGCGCGCAGGACGACCTCGACGTCGAACTGGGCGTCGTCGTCGGTGCGCAGGGTCCGCCAGTACTCCACGGCCGCGTCCCAGTCGGCGCCCTCGGGCGCGTGCGGGCGGCCCTTGAGGTACTCGAAGGTGGTCTCGTCCGGCGCGATCATGCCCGCGCGCGCGCCAGCCTCGATGGACATGTTGCAGACCGTCATGCGGGCTTCCATGGACAGGGCGCGGATGGCCTCGCCGCGGTACTCGAGCACGTAGCCCTGACCGCCACCGGTGCCGATCTTGGCGATGATCGCCAGGATGATGTCCTTGCTCGTCGCCCCCACCGGCAGCTCGCCGTCGACCGTGATCGCCATGGTCTTGAACGGGGCGAGCGGCAGCGTCTGCGTGGCCAGCACGTGCTCGACCTCGCTGGTGCCGATGCCGAAGGCCAGCGCGCCGAACGCGCCGTGCGTCGACGTGTGCGAGTCGCCGCACACCACGGTCAGGCCGGGCTGCGTGAGGCCGAGCTGCGGGCCGACCTGGTGGACGATGCCCTGGTCGGCGTCGCCGAGCGAGTGGATCCGCACCCCGAACTCCGCGGCGTTGTTGCGCAGCGTCTGGATCTGCGTGCGGCTCGTCTCGTCGGCGATCGGCCGGTCGATGTCGAGCGTCGGGGTGTTGTGGTCCTCGGTCGCGAGCGTGAGGTCCGGCCGTCGGACCGGGCGCCCGGCGAGCCGCAGGCCCTCGAACGCCTGCGGGCTGGTCACCTCGTGCACCAGGTGGAGGTCGATGTACAGGAGGTCGGGCGCCCCGTCGGTGCCTCGTCGCACCACGTGCGCGTCCCAGACCTTCTCTGCCAACGTGCCGGCCATGTCCTCGGTCCGTTCTCTCGTTCGTCCTGTCGGCCGGTCGTGTGCAAATCCCGGCTCGTGTGGCGTCGTACTTGCATCTCAGCCTTCGAGACGCCAATATCGACCTATGGACAACTCTAGCGGAGTCGGCGTGCTGGACAAGGCCGCATCCGTCCTCAGCGCCCTCGAGGCCGGGCCGGCGACGCTCGCGCAGCTCGTCACCGCCACCCATCTTGCCCGCCCGACGGCCCACCGGTTGGCCGTGGCCCTCGAGCACCACCGGCTGGTGGCGCGCGACATGCAGGGCCGGTTCGTGCTGGGACCGCGGCTCTCGGAGCTCGCGACCGCCGCCGGCGAGGACCGCCTGCTCGCCGCCGCCGGCCCCGTGCTGGCCGCGCTGCGCGACCACACGGGCGAGAGCGCGCAGCTGTACCGCCGCCAGGGCGACCAGCGCATCTGCGTCGCCGCCGCCGAGCGGCCGATCGGTCTGCGCGACTCGATCCCCGTCGGCGCGACGTTGACCATGCACGCGGGGTCGGCCGCCCAGATCCTGCTGGCGTGGGAGGAGCCGGACCGGCTGCACCGCGGGCTGCAGGGCGCCAAGTTCACCGCGACGATCCTCTCGGGGGTCCGGCGCCGCGGCTGGGCGCAGTCGGTGTCCGAGCGCGAGGTCGGCGTCGCGTCGGTGTCCGCGCCCGTGCGGGGCCCCTCGGGTCGCATCGTCGCCGCCGTGTCGGTCTCCGGGCCGCTCGAGCGCCTCTCCCGGCAGCCGGGTCGGCTGCACGCCGCCGCGGTCGTCTCGGCGGCCAACCGGCTGACCGAGGTCCTGCGCCGCACCGCCGACTGATGGTGGTGCGAGGTGCGGCCGCGTCCCGGCGCCGGTTGCGACGCCGCGTGGCGCTCGTGGCCTTCGCCGCCGGGCTCGTCGTCGGCGTCGTCCTGGCCCTGCTCGGCGGGGGCACCGTCGCGGACGGCCTCGTCACCGGTGCTCTGCTCGGCGCGGTCGGGGCGGCCGTCGGTTGGGGCGTCGTCGCGATCCTGCCCACCTCGTCGCACGGGCCGCCCGGTCAGCACTGACCCCGCACGTGCAGAAGGCCCGGTCGCTGTGACCGGGCCTTCAGTACGTACCCCCGACCGGATTCGAACCGGCGCTACCGCCGTGAGAGGGCGGCGTGCTAGGCCGCTACACAACGGGGGCCTATGACGCGACGAGACCCGAGGACCTCGCTTGCGAGTGAACACTCTACCCGATCCTCCGGGGAGGTCGGACCAGCGGTGCTCGCGCTGGGGTACCAGGACTCGAACCTAGACTAACTGAACCAGAATCAGTCGTGCTGCCAATTACACCATACCCCATGGGGGTACAACGCCCGGAGCTCGCAGGTCGCCTGGCGGGGCGGACCCATGCGCATCCGGACGTCGTACCGGCGGTGAACACTACCCGAGCGCCGAGGCCGGGTCCAACCGGCTCCCCCGGACGTGACGAAGGCCACGAAGCCGCTCAGCGAGGGATGGATCCCAGCTCGGTCGCGTCGTACCAGAGCAGGTCCCGCTCGTCGAGGCGGTCGACCGCATCCTCGTCCCCGTGCGCGGCGCGCACGACGTCGGCGGAGGCGCCCGGCTCGTCGACGTGCACACAGATGACGTCCGACTGCTCGACCTCCGCGACCAGCTCGACGGCGCTGGGCACGTCCTCCTCGTCCGTCAGCGGCTGCAGCACGGCGTCCGGCACGTCGGCCGAGACGACGAGCCGCAGCTGCGGGGCGTCGGGTCGCGTGGCCAGGAGCTCGAGGGAGTCGTCGGCGGCCGCCAGCTGCGCCGCGAACTCCAGACCCTCGTCGTCCTCGTCGGGGAACAGGGCCCGCAGCGCCGGCGTCACCGCATGCACCCGACGGGCAGCGAGCGGTCCGGCGGACGTGCCGAGCTGGTCGAGGGAGGCAGGCAGGTAGATGCGCACCTGGTCAGTGTGCCGCGTGCACCACCGGCGCGGCGGTCAGGCGCGCACAGGCTCCTCCACCGGTGCGGCCACGCGCAGCGCGTCGACACGAGCCGCCACGCCCGCCAGCGCCCGGCGCACCGGCGACCCCGGTGCGGCCTCGCGCAGGGTGCGCGCCTCGAGCAGCGCGGTGTCCAGCGCCGGCCGGTCGTCGGGCACCAGGTGCACGTCCGTGACGCCCGCGTACCGCGCGAGCGCCTCGCTCACCGCATCCCCCGGGTGCGGGCCGGCGACCGAGGCACGCACGCGGTTCACCAGCACGAGCCGCGTGGCGCCCAGACCGAGGTCGGTGAGCTCCCCCAGCCCTCGGACCAGCCGCTGGATGCCGACGGGGTCTCCCGCGCCGACCACGAGCACGACGTCCGCCGCCTCGAGAGCGCTGAGCGTGGCGGCGTTCCTGCGCGGCGCTCTCGTGTCGTAGCTGAGCACCTCGTCCTGCTCCAGGCAGAACCCGCAGTCGACCACCGTCCAGTCCGCGAGCCCGCGGGCGACCGTCCACACCGCGTCGAGCGACGAGGACGGGAGCTCTGGCCATCGATCCGCGCGGGAGATCCCGGACAGCACCCGCAGGTCCGGCGCCACCGTCGGGGTGATGCGGGCGAGCGTCATCAGGTCGAGGGTGCCCTGCCCTGCCGCGCGCGCCGCGGCGGCGATCCCGGGCGCCTCGTCGAGCATGCCGACCACCTGCGCCACACAGCCGCCGTACGTGTCGGCGTCCGCGAGCAGGGTGCGTCGCCCTGCGGCGGCGAGCTCCGCGGCCACGTTGACGGCCACGGTGGTCCGGCCGGGCGCTCCGGTGGGCCCCCACACGGCCGCCACCAGTCCCCGCGACGGCCGCCGGACGGTCTCCTCGTCGGGCCACCCGGGCTCCGCGGCGCCCTCGGGAGCCGCGCCGAGGACGGCCAGGGCCTCGCGCACGACCGAGCCGGCCGAGGCCTCGTCGTGCGGTGCGAGGAGCACGAGGTCAGCGCCGAGCGCGGTGAGTCGCTCCCCCAGCCACGGCCGCGCGGCGTCGCCGATCCCGACGACACGGACGCCCGCGCGGTGCAGCAGCTCGATCGCCTCGCGGTCGAGCAGGTCGAGGTCACCGGAGACGACGGCCAGCCGGCCGAGCCCTGCCTCGGCGGCCGCGAGCAGCTCGGTGAGGTCCGCACAGCGGCGCGTCACGCTCAGCCGCCCGCCCGTCTGCTCGACCGCCTGGACGATGATCGCCTCCGCGGACCCCTGGACGGCGCACAGCACCCCGACCGGCACGTCAGCCTCCCGTGCCCAGCACCGGCACGACGTCGACGGTGCCGTCGGCGGCGAGGGCGGTGAGGACGTCGGGCAGCAGCGCGCTGGGCACCAGGACGTGCACCGCACCGCCGCCGGACGCGCTGAACGCACCGGAGGACGTGGTCACCTCGGCCACCGTGAGCCCCGCGGCCAGCTCCCTCGGGTCGGTCGTCGCGCCGTCGTCGTCCGGTGCCGGCGGCGTGAACCAGAGGTCGACGAGGGCACCAGGCACCACGTCGCCCGAGGGAGCCCGCTCGAGGGTCACCGAGACCGGCCGCAGGTCCAGGTCCTCTGCCGAGCCGACGGCCGACGCGGGGACCAGCTCCCCACGGCCCACGGCCCGCACCACGACCTCGTCGGCGGCGAGCGGCGCGTCGGCCCGCAGGTAGTGGTCGAGGTTCACCGTGCCGAGCCGGACGTCGACCACCGCCAGGTCCTCCGCCGTGATGCGGTCGCCGGGCACCATCGCGGCGCGAGTGACGTAGACCGGCACCGTCGCCTGCGCCGTACGGACCGCCCACGACCCCAGGAGCACCGACGCCGCCACCATCGCCAGGCCCGCGAGCAGCCGCGGGTCCCGCCAGCCCGGACGGCGCAGCCGCCCCGCGACCGGTGTGGGCAGGTCGATCACGCTGGTGTCCATCGGCTCTCCCGGTCTCGCGCGGCTGGACCGCCATCCTGCCGCCTGCAGCACGTCGCGGACGGAGCATTGTGGACAAAGCGGTCCGGGCGCCACTGCGTGCCACACTGCGGTCATGCCTTCGCGGTTCCTCACCCTCGCGGACGTCACCGAGGTGCTCAACATCTCGGCGCCGCAGGCCTACGCACTCGTCCGCTCCGGTGAGCTGCCCGCCATCCAGATCGGTGGGCGGCTGCAGTGGCGCGTGGAGTCGACCGAGCTGGAGAAGTACATCCAGCGCATGTACGAGCAGACCCGCGCCCGCATCTCGAGCGACGGCAGCACGATCGAGGGACCCGCCGAGGACTGACCAGGTCAGCCCGACCGCACCGACCGCAGGGTCGAGAACGCGACGGCCCACGCCCCGCGCGGGACGCCACCGACGTCGGCGAGGTCGAGGTGGTCGGCGCCGACGCGCTCGATCCGCCCGGTGAGGTCCGACCCCCCCGACCGGACCCGCACCACGGCCCGGTCGCGAGCCAGTGCCCGAAGCGCGTGACCCAGGCCCAGCCTGCCCTCGACCGCTCCGGGCGCCGGAGCGGCGTGCACCTCCAGCCCGTCGACGGCCTCCACCGCGGTCAACGGCACCAGTGCGCGCCGGACCGGTGACGTCCCCAGGAGCAACCACTCCGGGGTCGCGTCCAGCAGGATCCCCTCGATGACGTCGGCCTCGCCGACGAGCACCCGCACGGACCGACCGACCGAGGCACGAGCCCGGTCCGCCAGCGCCACCGACGCCCGTTCGGCGCGCGCGAGCTCGGCCACGTCCGCCCGCACGTCGGCCAGCCGGCCCGCCGCGAGCTGGGCCTCCATGTCCGCGAAGAGCGCCTCCCACCGCATGGCAGCACCGTACGGGCGCGCACCGGATTCTGGACAGCGCTGGACAGAGACCGGACACTCAGGTACATCTAGCCCTGTCAAGCATCATCAAACTGCATCAAACGACTAGATCAGGGGCGACCATGCGGATCGATGGGACGCACAGCAAGGGCGGCCGGGACGCCCGCCGCCAGGTCGGCACGACGACCGGCCTCCTCGTAGGTGTGCTGGCGACCGGCAGCCTCGCGGTGGTGCTGGCGGTGCGGCTGCGAGCAGGTCTCCTCGACAGCACGGGCCCGTGGCGGGTGGACACGGTCGTCGAGCTCGGCGTGACCGCGATCGGACTCGTCGTCGCGCTGTGGCTCGCCTGCTCCGCCCTCCTGGCCACGACGTGCCTCGTCGCCAGGGCGGCGGGTGCGAGCTGGCACGTCGGCGAGAGGCTGGTGCACCGGTACGCCCCCCAGCTGGTGCGCAGAGCGTTGGCCGTGGCCGTCGGAGCGACCCTCGGGCTCGGCGCCGTGACAGGCGCGTCCGCGGCCGCACCCACGCCGGCGCCGCCCACCGCCGCGGCGAGCGTCGCGTCGGACGACGGGTCGGTCGACCTCGGGTGGGTGGTCACCGAGGCACCCGCCGATCCCCGTCCAGCCCCCAGCGTCACCACCCCGGCAGCGCCAGCCACGGCCGCCACGCCTCCGCCGGACGTCCCGGTGCTCACGGCGGCTCCGGCTCCGGCGGCCGACCAGGCACCGACCACAGGGAGCACGGTCGTCGTCGCGCCCGGCGACAGCCTCTGGGGCATCGCCGCGCGCCACCTCCCGGCAGGGGCCACGGACGCGGAGGTCGCCGCGGCCTGGCCCCGCTGGTACGAGGCGAACGCGACCGTGATCGGGGCGGACCCCGACGTCATCCTGCCCGGCCAGGTGCTCACCGTGCCCGTGGGCTCCGACGGAGGTGCGCGGTGAGCGCCCTGGTGCTCTCCCGGGACGCGACGCCCGCGGAGGACGCGTTCGCCCGGGTGCGCTCCGCAGCGGCGGAGCACGGCGGGACCGCGCCCCAGCCGTCCCGCCCGGGGGCCCAACGCGCCCGGCGCCCGCACGCCCGCCTCGTGGCCGCCCCGGTCCCGCCACTCGTCGAGGAGGCAGCCGGGCCCGCCCACCCGGTTCCCGAGACGGTGGCCGCCCGCGTCGCGGTCCTGCGGGCGTCGGACCGCTCGCTCGTGCTGGACGCGGACGACGACGACCCTCGGCCCGTCCCCGACGGGGATCCCGCGGCGGTCGCGCGCGCGATCGCCCTCGCCTCGCTGGAGGTGCTGTCCGGGCGACGCTCCGTGGCGCAGCTGGCCCGCTGGCTCACGCCCGGGGTGTTCGAGTCGCTCCAGGTCCGGGCGGGCCTCACGCAGCGTGTGCTGGGCACCACCGGCGGGTCGCGGGCGCCGGTGCTCCGACGGGCCCGGTCGTGCCGCGTCGGGAGCCACGTGCTCGAGGCCACCGTGGTCGCCGACGACGGGTCCCGCGTGCGCGCCGTGGCGCTCCGGCTCGAAGGACACCGGGGCGCGTGGCGCGTGACCGCGCTCGAGATCGGCTGAGCCCGGACGCGACGAGGCCCGCCCCGGGTTGCCGGGGCGGGCCTCGGTCGTCTCAGCGCTTGCGCTGCTGCTTGGCTGCCTTGCGGCGAGCCTCCCGGTTGCTGGCACCGTCGTCGGCGGAGGCCGCTGCGGGGCGTGCGCCGGCCTTCTTGCCACCGGCGTCGGCGCGCGTGATCACGCCACCGTCACCGTCCACCGACGGAGCCGAGTACTGCAGCGGCGCCCGCTGCTCGGGCCCGTCGATCCCCTTGGCCACGAGCCTGCCCGGGGTCGGACCGTCGGCGACGGACCGCTGCTGCGCTGCCTGAGCACCTGCGCTCGCGGCGGCGGCCACGGCCGAGTCGGCGGTCACGGCGGGAGCATCGGGCTGCGCGACCTGGACCTCCAGGTTGTACAGGTACCCGACCGTCTCCTCCTTGATGGCGTCGGTCATGGCGTTGAAGAGCTGAAAGCCCTCGCGCTGGTACTCGACCAGCGGGTCGCGCTGGGCCATCGCCCGCAGGCCGATGCCCTCCTTGAGGTAGTCCATCTCGTACAGGTGCTCGCGCCACTTGCGGTCGAGGACGGACAGGGTCACGCGCCGCTCCAGCTGGCGCATGTTCTCCGAGCCGATCTGCTCCTCACGCTCCGCGTACGCGTGCTCGGCGTCCGAGAGGATCTCGCGCTCGATGAGCTCGGCCGACAGCCGGGTGGGGCCACCGGCCTGCTCGACGACCTCGTCGGGGGTGACCGACACCGGGTAGACGGCCTTGAGCGCCGTCCACAGCGCGTCCAGGTCCCACGCCTCCGGGCGGCCGTCGGTCGTGGCGCCGGTGATGTAGGCCGTGAGCACGTCGGAGCGGAAGTGCCGGACCTGGTCGTGCAGGTCCTCGCCCTCCAGCACGCGGCGGCGCTGCTCGTAGATGACCTCACGCTGCCGGGACATGACGTCGTCGTACTTCAGGACGTTCTTGCGGATCTCGAAGTTGCGCGACTCGACCTGCGACTGCGCCGACTGGATGCCGCGCGTGACGATCTTCGACTCCAGCGGCATGTCCTCGGGGAACCCGGCGCGCGTCATCATGGACTCGGCGAGCGAGGAGTTGAACAGGCGCATCAGGTCGTCCTGCATGGACAGGTAGAAGCGCGACTCCCCCGGGTCACCCTGCCGACCGGAACGGCCGCGCAGCTGGTTGTCGATGCGGCGGGACTCGTGGCGCTCCGTGCCCAGCACGTACAGACCGCCCAGCTCGACGACCTCGTCGTGCTCGGCCGCCACAGCCGCCTTGGCCTTCTCGAGCGCGGCCGGCCAGGCGGCCTCGTACTCGTCGGGCTGCTCGGCGGGGTCCAGGCCGCGCGTCGCCAGGTCCGCGACCGCCATGAACTCGGCGTTGCCGCCGAGCATGATGTCGGTACCGCGGCCGGCCATGTTCGTCGCCACCGTCACGGCGCCCTTGCGGCCCGCCTGGGCGATGATCGACGCCTCGCGCGCGTGCTGCTTGGCGTTGAGGACCTCGTGCGGGACGCCCTGCTTCTTCAGCTTGGACGAGAGCAGCTCGCTCTTCTCGACGCTGGTGGTGCCGACCAGCACCGGCTGACCCTGCGCGTGGCGCTCGACGATGTCGGCGACGACGGCGTCGAACTTGCCGTCCTCGCCCTTGTAGACGAAGTCGCGCTGGTCGATCCGCTGCATGTCGCGGTTGGTCGGGATGGGGACGACGCCCAGCTTGTACGTGCCCTGGAACTCCGCGGCCTCGGTCTCCGCGGTACCGGTCATGCCCGCGAGCTTGCCGTAGAGGCGGAAGTAGTTCTGCAGCGTGATCGTGGCGAGCGTCTGGTTCTCCGCCTTGATGGCGACGCCCTCCTTCGCCTCGATCGCCTGGTGCATGCCCTCGTTGTAGCGGCGGCCCGGCAGGATGCGGCCGGTGTGCTCGTCGACGATGAGCACCTCGCCGTTCATCACCACGTAGTCCTTGTCGCGCTTGAACAGCTCCTGCGCCTTGATGGCGTTGTTCAGGAAGCCGATGAGCGGCGTGTTCAGGGACTCGTACAGGTTGTCGATGCCGAGGTAGTCCTCGACGCGCGCGATGCCCGGCTCGAGCACGCCGACCGTGCGCTTCTTCTCGTCGACCTCGTAGTCGCGCTCCACCTGCAGACGCCGGACCACCTTGGCGAACTCGGCGTACCAGCGGTTGGTGTCACCGGACGCCGGCCCGGAGATGATCAGCGGGGTGCGCGCCTCGTCGATGAGGATCGAGTCCACCTCGTCGACGATCGCGAAGTTGTGCCCGCGCTGCACCAGCTCGTCGGTGCTCCACGCCATGTTGTCGCGCAGGTAGTCGAAGCCGAACTCGTTGTTCGTCCCGTAGGTGATGTCGCAGGCGTACTGCCTGCGTCGCTCGGCCGGGTCCTGGCTGGACAGGATGACGCCGCTGGTCAGGCCGAGGAACCGGAAGACGCGGCCCATGAGCTCGGACTGGTAGCTGGCGAGGTAGTCGTTGACCGTGACGACGTGCACGCCCTTGCCGGTCAGCGCGTTGAGGTAGGCCGGCAGGGTGGCGACGAGGGTCTTGCCCTCACCGGTCTTCATCTCCGCGATGTTGCCCAGGTGCAGGGCCGCGCCGCCCATGAGCTGCACGTCGAAGTGACGCTGGCCCAGGGTGCGCCGGGCGGCCTCGCGGACCGTGGCGAACGCCTCGGCCAGCAGCTCGTCCAGCGTCTCGCCGTCCGCGAGGCGGGCGCGGAAGCGCTCGGTCTCCTCGCGCAGCTCGGCGTCGGACAGCGCGACGAAGCTGTCCTCCAGGGCGTTGACCTGCTGGGCGATGCCCGACAGCTTCTTGACGATCCGGCCTTCACCGAGGCGCAGGACCTTCTCGAGGATCGCTGGCACGCACTACTCCCGACGTCTTCGCGCTCCGGGCGCGCGCGGCGTCGGAGCGGCTGAGTTGACCGGCCGCACGGCCGGGCGCGTCCATCGTAGGCGAGCCTGCGCGACGCGGGCGAAGAACGACCACCGCGACGGCGAGGAGCACCGCGCCGACCACCCCGGGCAGGCCGAGGCGCTCGTCGCGGAGCACCACCGCGCCGACGGTCGCGGTCAGCGGCTCGAGCAGCGCCAGGAGGGCGGCCGTCGTGGCCGGGACGTGCCGCAACCCCGTGAAGTAGGCGCTGTAGGCGGCCGCGGTGGGCACGACGGCGAGGAAGGCCAGCAGCGCCCAACCCCGGGTGTCCGTCGGCACGGCCAGGCCCGGGCCCACGACCGCGGCGACCGGCAGGAGGAGGATTCCGCCGAGCGTGAACGAGGTCGCCGTCAGCGGCAGCGGGCCCAGTCCGGGCACGCTGCGACGGTTCAGGCCGGTCATGGTGGCGAACGCCGCCGCCGAGACGAGCGCCAGCAGCGCGCCCGCGGCGACCCCGGGTCCGGCGGCGTCCGACGGGCCGACGAGGAGCACCAGCCCGGCGAGCGCCAGCCCGAGAGCCAGGAGCGTCCGCGGGGACGGCAGTCGTCGTGCGGAGACGGCCGTCGCGACCGCCACCAGCAGGGGCGCAGCGCCCAGCGCGACCAGCGTGGCGACCG
>NZ_CAURTV010000081.1:0-15991 GCF_963527515.1 uncultured Cellulomonas sp.
GCCGGCGAGCGCCGACAGGGCGGACCGCAGCATCTTGCGGCGCTGCGCGAACGCGGCGTCGACGACCGCGAACACCGCCTCCCGGGACGCGTCGGTGGCGGGCGGCTCGCGGCGGTCGAACCGGACCAGCGCGGAGTCGACGTTGGGCGCGGGCCAGAAGACCGTGCGCCCGACGGTGGCCGTCCGGCGGGCCGACGCGTACCAGGCCGCCTTGGCGGACGGCACCCCGTACGTGCGGCTGCCGGGAGGCGCGGCGAGGCGGTCGGCCACCTCCGCCTGCACCATGACGAGCACCCGGTCGAGCGAGCCGAAACGCTCGAGGAACGTGAGCAGCACCGGGACGGAGACGTTGTAGGGCAGGTTGGCGACGAGCGCCACGGGCGGCGGCCCGGGCAGGTCGTGCAGGTCGAGGGCGTCGGAGAGCACGATCGTGAGGCGGTCCCGGCCGGCCTCGTCGCGCAGCACCACCGGCTCGTCGTCGGCCCCCGCGACCACCGTGAGGCCGGGGACGTGCCGGGCGACCGTGGCGGGCAGCAGCCGCGCGAGGGTGGGGTCGATCTCCACGGCGACCACGTCGGCGCCCGCCTCGAGCAGCCCCAGGGTCAGAGAGCCGAGACCCGGGCCGACCTCCACCACGCGGTCGCCGTCGCCGACGTCCGCCTGGCGCACGATCTTGCGCACCGTGCCCCCGTCGAGCACGAAGTTCTGGCCCAGCGCCTTGGTCGGGCGCACGCCCGCGCGCTCGGCGAGCTCGCGGATCTCCGCAGGCCCGAGCAGCGTCGTGGTGGTGGACATGCGCACGAGCCTAGGTGTACTCGGCGGGGACGTGACGACGACGAACCCCCCGCCGGAGACCGGGCGGGGGGTTCGAGGAGCGTGCGTCAGGTGAAGAGGTTCTTCCCGCAGTGCGGCCACTGGCCGGCACCGGAGCGGTTGTAGAGCATCTTCGCGCGGGCGGTCTGCTCCTCGGGCGTGGCCTGCGAGGGCAGTCCCGCGCCGCCGACGGCCGCCCAGGTGCTCACCGAGAACTGGTAGAGCCCGTGGTACTTGCCGGTGGCGGACACGATGGTCGGGTTGCCACCCGACTCGCAGCGCGCGAGGGCGGCCCAGTTGAGCGAGTCGGCGTCGCCACCCGCTGTGACCGGGGTGCCGGTGGCCGGGGCGGCGGACGCCTTCACGACGACGGGGCGCGCCTTGGTGCCGACGCTCAGCACCTCGTCGACCGGGGCCTGCGTGACGGCGTCGGACACCGCTACCCGGCCGGTCTCGACGCCGTCCACCGTGGTGACGCGCTCGACGAGGGTCCGGACGCCGGGGACGCCCGCGGTCAGCGTGCGCTTCTGGTCCGTGTACCGGGCGGGGTCCTGCTGCGTGCTCGACGCGAACGCCACCTCGTGCGTGCTGGTGACGTCCTGGACGGCGACGCGGTTGACGATCACCTGGACGCGGCCCGTGGCGTCGTGGGCGACCGAGACGCGGTCCAGCGGGTTCAGCGTGATGCCGAGCTCGCCCAGCACCTGCGCGACGCTGGCGTCGGCGTCGGGCACGGCGAGCGTGGTGCCGTCGACCAGGACGTCGGCCGGCCCGCTCAGGGCGAGGTCCAGGGCCAGCTCCGGCCGGCCGCCGGCGGCGGACCGCGAGGCGACGAGCGCGACGGACTGACCGCGGGCGGCGAGGGACTCGAGGGCCTCGTCCGCGGACAGGGCGGTGGTCCAGACGGCCGTCTCCTGGCCGTCGATGCTGACCGAGACCTGGTGCGCGTGGCGCACGACGATCTCGGCACCCTCGCCCAGCGTGCCTGTGCTGCTCACGGTGTCGCGAGCACCGACGACGACGCCCTGGTCCTCCAGGAGCCCGTCCACCGACCCGGCGAACGTGCTCAGCTGCGAGATCTCGCCGTCGACGTCGAGCGTGACGGACTTCTGCGCGTGGGCGAAGGCAGCCGAGCCACCCGCCAGGACCAGTGCCACCGCGGCTGCGGTGATCGGCAGGACGCGCGTCCGACCGGACCGCTGGTCCGTCGGGAGGAGCTCGTCCGGGGTGTCGTGCTCGGACGTGGCGCGGGATCGCGCGGACAGACCAGGGATCAGGGTCGAGAACTGCACGGGGCTCCAGCCGTCGAGGTGCCCGGGCACGGGGAGCGGAACGTGCCGCGCGAGCAGCACCCGTCGGTGAGCCTCGTGTGCGAGCCTCGCTGGACACCCGGAGGGGGGCGTCTCCCGTCGGTCCCGGATCCCCGATCCGGCCGTCACGGCGGCCCGCGTGGAGCGGGCGCCGACCACTCGACGGAACCGGCAGCCGCACGGGTGGGCCGCCGTCCAGATCGCCGAGCGTGACCGACCGTAACCGGATCGTGACCAGAACGCCAGGCGCGCCTCCCGCGGGATGCGCTAGCGGTGTGGCGAAGCTGACCGTTTGCGCACGTCAGCAGCGTGAGCACCGTCACAGAGGCAATTGCCCCGGAAGGTCAGTACCAGCCCTTGGCCTGGCTGTGGGCGTAGGCGCCGCAGGGGTCGCCGTAGCGCGCGCTGATGTAGTTGAGGCCCCAGGTGATCTGCGTCGCCGGGTTGGTGCGCCAGTCGTCGGCCACCGTCGCCATCTTGGTCCCGGGGAGGGCCTGCGGGATGCCGTAGGCCCCGGACGACCTGTTCTCGGCGTTGACCCGCCAGCCGCTCTCCTTGTTCCAGAGCGAGAGCAGGCACGCGAACTGGTCGTCACCCCAGCCGCGCGCGGCGGCCATCTCCTTGCCGAGCGCCTGGGCGGTGCCGGGCTCGACGGCGACGACAGAGGGGTCCGGCAGCTCGGCGGTGCCGACCTTGGTGACCTGGGCGACGGGCGCGACCGTCACGACCGACGCGATCGGCGTCCGGCCGACGACGACGCCGCCGACCACCTGCAGCTCGTACGTGGTGGTGCGCACGCCGGCCTTGCCCTTGGTGGCGATGACCGTGTTGCCCTTGACCATGCCGGGGTCCTCGACCTGCGTGGACTCGAAGGGCATCGCCTCGGTCACGGTCTCGCCCGAGGTGCTGGCGCGGGTGACCAGGACCACCAGCCCGTCGACCGCGGTGGAGTCCAGCGGCACCGAGACCTGGTCGCCCTCCTGCAGGACCAGGCCGATGTCGCGCAGCCCGTCGCGCACGGTGGCGGCACTGCTCACGCCGTCGATGACCTGGCCGTCGACCACGAGGTGCATGGTCTTGAGCGTGGAGACCCGTAGCGTGTCGCGGCCGAGCGCGGCGGAACGGGACGCCGACAGGCGCACCTCGTCGTCGCGCAGCCCGAGCCCGTCGACCGCCTCGCCGACCGTCAGCGCGGTGGTCCACACCGAGCGCTCCTCACCGTCCACCTCGACGGCGAGCTCGCGCCCGTGACGCACGACGATCTGGCCGGAGCGGGAGATCGGCTGGTCGAGCGAGGGGGCGACCAGGTCGCGCTCCCCCACCTCGATGTCGGCGCTGGCGAGCATGTCCTCGACCGTGCGACCGAACGCCTCGACCTCGACGGACGTGCCGTCGACGTCGACCGTGACGGTCTTGTGCAGGACCGCGAAGGCGCTCGTCGCGCCGGCCACGACGGCCAGCACGGCAGCCTGGGCCACCACGCGCACGGCTCGTCGTCCACGGGGGCCGCGACGCTGCGTCGCACGCTCCCGGTCCGGCCTCACGTGGTGGGTCCTCTCGACAGCATGGAGGCGCCCGTCCTGGACGCAGGTCCGACCGTAACCGATCCGTGACTCGGGCGGTAACCCGGGGTCCGTCCTGCGGGACCGTGATCACCCGACTGACCGGCGACAGACCGGGTCAATCCGCTCACCAGGAGCCGTAGACCGCCTCGGACGTGGCAGCGAGCGCGGTGCACACGTCCACCAGCGGCCGGCCGGTGACCTCCGCGACCGTGCGGATCGTCCCCGGCAGCAGGTAGGGGGCGTTGGGACGGCCGCGGAACGGGTGGACCGTCAGGTAGGGGGCGTCGGTCTCGACCAGCAACAGGCTCGGCGGGACCTCGCGCAGGGCCGCCCGGAGGTCGTCGTTGGCGCCGAACGACACCGGGCCCGCGAACGAGAGGTACCAGCCGTGCCTGACGGCCAGCCGGGCAAGCTCCGCGTCGCCGGAGAAGCAGTGGAACACCGTGCGGTCCGGGGCGCCGTCGGCGAGCAGCACCTCGACCACCTCGTCGTGCGCGTCGCGGTCGTGGATCTGCAGCGCCAGGCCGAGCTCCTTGGCGAGCGCCACGTGTGTCCGGAACGCCTCCCGCTGGACCGCGCGACCCCGCGGGCCGGCGCGGAAGTGGTCCAGGCCGGTCTCGCCGATCGCGCGGATGCGGGGGTTGGCGCGGGCGGTCCGCTCCACCAGGTCGATCGCGTCCGGGAGGCTCACCTGGTAAGGCTGCTCGGGCTCCAGCCCGTCCGGGGCCGCCTCGACGATCCCGGCGTGCCGGACCGCCTCGTTGGGGTGGATCGCTACGGCGCCGAGCAGCTGCGGGTGGTCCGTGATGACGCGGTCGGTCCACCGGATCGCGTCGACGTCGCACCCCACCTGCACCATCCGGGTCACCCCGACGGCCGCGGCGCGGGCGAGGTGCGCCGCCAGGTCGGGCGCCGGCCCGTCCACGGCGGCGCCGTCGTCGGCGCGGGTCCACCCGTCGGCGCGCCACGGCAGCACCGTGTCGAGGTGCGTGTGGTTGTCGACGACGTCGACCGGGAGCGGCTCCGGGCTCGCCGGCCAGCCCCGCTCCTTGGTGCGCGCCACTCAGGCCTGCCGCAGCCGCTCGAGCTCCTCCTCGACGATGGAGTCGTCGAGCTTGGTGAATACCGGCACCGGCTTGCCGACGGGCGTGCCGGGCACCACCTGCTCGGTGCGCCACGGCGCGACCGTCCGGCCCAGCTCGTAGTCGCCGGTGATGATCGGGTACGCCCGCGAGTCGTCGTCCAGGTCCGTGACCTCGTCGATACGGGGCAGCGGCGAGAACGTCCCCGTGCGGCCGAACGTCTCGTGCACCCGCTGCGCCGAGTGCGGCAGGAACGGCGCCAGCAGCGTGTTGGCGTCGCTGACCGCCTGCGCGGCCGTGTGCAGCACCGTGCCCAGGCGCTCGCGGTCCCCGGTCAGCTTCCACGGCTCCGTCTCGGAGATGTACCGGTTGGCCTCCTGGACGACGCGCATGGCCTCGCTGACCGCGGCCCGGTTGCGGTGGGTGCCGAGCAGCTCGCCGACCTTGTCGAAGCCCGCCGCCGTCGTCGCGAGCAGGCCCTGGTCCACCGGATGCAGCGCACCGGGCGCCGGGATCTCGCCGAAGTTCTTGTGGATCAGGCTCGCCGTGCGGTTCACCAGGTTGCCCCAGCCCGCCACGAGCTCGGAGTTGGTGCGCGTCTTGAAGTCCGCCCACGTGAAGTCGGAGTCCTGGTTCTCCGGGCCGGCGACCGACAGGTAGTACCGCAGCGCGTCCGGCTGGTAGCGGGACAGGACGTCGCGCACGTAGATGACCACGCCTCGCGACGAGCTGAACTGCTTGCCCTCCATGGTGAGGAACTCGCTGGAGACCACCTCGGTGGGCAGGTTCAGGGTGCCGAACTGCCCCGGCGAGCCGCCCTTCGTGCCGCGACCGTCGTAGGCCAGCAGCTCGGCCGGCCAGATCTGGGAGTGGAACGTGATGTTGTCCTTGCCCATGAAGTAGTAGCTCAGGGCCTCGGGGTCGTTCCAGAACGGGCGCCACGCGTCCGGGTCACCGCTGCGGCGCGCCCACTCGATCGACGCCGACAGGTAGCCGATGACCGCGTCGAACCACACGTACAGGCGCTTGTTCGGGTTCTCCTCCCAGCCGGGCAGCGGCACCGGGATGCCCCAGTCGATGTCCCGGGACATGGCCCGCGGGCGCAGGTCGTCGATGAGGTTGAGCGAGAAGTTCAGGACGTTGGGGCGCCAGTCCGTCCGCGTCCGCAGCCACGCCTCCAGCGCGCTCGCGAACGCCGGCAGGTCCAGGAAGAAGTGGTTCGACTCGACGAACTTCGGGGTCTCCCCGTTGATCCGGCTGCGCGGGTTGATCAGGTCGATCGCATCCAGCTGGTTGCCGCAGTTGTCGCACTGGTCGCCGCGCGCGCCGTCATACCCGCAGATCGGGCAGGTGCCCTCCACGTACCGGTCGGGCAGCGTGCGGCCGGTGCTCGGCGAGATGGCGCCCATGGTCGACTGCTCGATCATGTAGCCGTTCTTGTGCACCGTGCGGAACATCTCCTGCACGACCGCGTAGTGGTTGCGCGTCGTGGTGCGCGTGAACAGGTCGTAGCTCAGGCCGAGGTTGGTCAGGTCCTCGACGATCACGCGGTTGTACCGGTCGGCCAGCTCCTGCGGGCTCACGCCCTCCTGCTCGGCCAGCACCAGGATCGGGGTCCCGTGCTCGTCCGTGCCCGAGACCATGAGCACCTCGTTGCCCGCCATCCGCATGTAGCGGCTGAAGATGTCCGAGGGGACACCGAAGCCGGCGACGTGACCGATGTGGCGGGGGCCGTTCGCGTAGGGCCACGCGACGGCCGAGAGGATGCGAGACATGCGCCCGATCCTAGGTGAGCGCGCGACGCCGCCCGGGCCCGGGTCAGCCGACGACGACCCGCAGGATGCGGTCGTCGCCCGGGCGAGGGTCGCCGCGGCCGTCGGAGTTGCCGGTGAGCACCCACAGGGAGCCGTCGGGCGCCACCTCGACCGCCCGCAGCCGGCCGCGCTCGCCCTCGAGCAGGGCCTGCGGGGTGCCGACGCCGTCCTCGGTCAGCGGCACCCGCCACAGCCGCTCGCCGCGCAGCCCGGCGAGGTACACGGCCTCGTCGGTGACCGCCAGGCCGCTGGGCGACGCCTCGTCGGTCGACCAGACGGCCACGGGCTCGACGAACCCGTCGCCGACGCCCTCGACCTCCGGCCAGCCGTAGTTGCCGCCGGGCTCGATCAGGTTGAGCTCGTCCCAGGTGTCCTGGCCGAACTCGGAGGCGAACATCCGCCCGTCGGGCGCCCAGCCGAGCCCCTGGACGTTCCGGTGCCCGAGGCTCCACACCGGCGAGCCCGGGTCGGGGTTGCCCGGGGCGGGGTCTCCGTCGGCGGTGATGCGCAGGATCTTGCCGCTGAGGCTGTCCGGGTCCTGGGCGGAGGGTCGGTCGCCGGCGTCGCCGGTGGTCACGTACAGGAACCCGTCGGGGCCGACCGCCAGCCGGCCGCCGTCGTGGTTCCCGGCCTTGGCGATGCCGGTGAGGATCGGGCGCAGGTCCCCCAGCGTCGAGCCCTCCAGCGTGCCGCGCAGGACCCGGTTGTCGTCGGCGGCGGTGGCGTAGAGCGCCAGGTCCGCCGACGCCCCCTGCGCGGCGAGCACCGCGACGCCGAGCAGCCCACCCTCGCCGCCGGGGACGACCAGGTCCGCGAGCTGGTCGGCCCCGGGACCGGTGACGGTCGTCGCCGCACCGTCGGGTGCCACGAGGATCAGCCCGGCCGACTCGCGCAGGGTCACCACAGCCTCCCCGCCCGGCAGGAACGCGAGCCCCCACGGCACGTCCAGGTCCCCCAGGACGTCCTCGACCTCGGTCACGGCGACGCCCGGCGCTCCCGTCGGCGACGCCCCTGCCGGCTCGCTCGGTGCGTCCCGGGGTGCGTCCGCCGGGCCGCAGGCTGCGAGCGCCAGAAGCAGCCCGCCGAGCACGGCGACCCGTCCGGGCGTGGAGGGCCGTCGCGACGTCATGCCACAGCCCAGCACGGGCCACGCCCCGCCGCACTCCGGGACCGCCCTGACGGGGCGGAGCCGGCCACCAGGAACCGTCCCCGGCCTTCCCCCTTCCGGCACCCCGTGGGACCGAGCGACGCCGTGTTCTTCCGACAGGTGCGAGGCTGGGCGCATGCCCACCAGCACCCATCGCGCCCTGATCGTCGTCGACGTGCAGCCGACCTTCTGCGAGGGCGGCGCGCTCGGCGTCGACGGCGGGAACGTGGTGGCGCTCGGCGTGGCGGAGTACGCCGCCGCGCACCGCGACCGCTACGACCTCGTGGTCACCACGCAGGACTGGCACGTCGACCCGGGCCCGCACTTCAGCGCGACTCCCGACTTCGTCGACACCTGGCCCCCGCACGGCGTCGCCGGCACCCCCGAGGCCGAGCTCCACCCCGCGCTCGCGGACCTGCGGCCGGACGTGAGCGTGAAGAAGGGCGAGTACATCGCCGCGTACTCCGGGTTCGAGGGGGTCGACGCCGGCGGCCGCGCGCTGGGCACGATCCTCGCCGACGCCGGGATCACGGACGTCGACGTCGTCGGCATCGCGGAGTCGCACTGCGTCCGCGCCACCACGCTCGACGCCCTCACCGTGGGGCTGCGCGCGCGGGTGCTGACCGACCTCACGGTGCCGGTGACCCCGGAGCAGGGCGCGGCCGCCCGCGCGGACATGACCGCGGCGGGCGCGGAGCTCATCCCGTCGTCGTCGGTCTGAGTCCCTCGGAGTCAGCCCGGCGTGCGCGCCGGTCGCGGGGGCTTGGCCGCCAGTGCCGCCGCGTAGAGGTCGCGCTTCGGGACGCCCGCCGCCGCGGCGACCTCGGTGACCGCGTCCTTGAGGCGCTCGCCGCCGTCGGCCCGGGACAGCACCTCGGCGACCAGCTCCGCGGTGGACAGCTCGACCGCCTTCACCGCGCCGCCGACCACCACCACGATCTCCCCGCGCACCTGGTCCGCGGACGCCCACGTCACGAGCTCGGACAGCGGACCCCGCACGATCTCCTCGTACGTCTTGGTCAGCTCGCGGCACACCGCCGCCGGCCGGTCGGGACCGAAGGCGTCGGCCATCGCCGCCAGGGTGTCGTCGAGCCGGTGCGGCGCCTCGAAGAAGACCATCGTCCGCCGTTCGTCGGCCAGCAGCTCGAAGGCCCGGGCGCGCTCGCCCGGCTTGCGGGGCGGGAAGCCCTCGAAGCAGAACCGGTCGGTGGGCAGGCCGGACAGGGCCAGCGCGGTCAGCACCGCGCTCGGCCCGGGGGCGGCGGTCACGGGCAGGCCGGCGGCGACGGCCGCGGTGACCACGCGGAACCCGGGGTCGGAGACGGCGGGCATGCCGGCGTCGGTCACGACGACCACGGTGCCGCCCCCGGCCACGACCGCGAGGACCTCCGCCGATCGCTCCACCTCGTTGTGCTCGTGGAAGCTGACCACGCGGCCGCCGATCTCGACGCCCATCCGTGCCGCGAGCGCCCGCAGCCGGCGGGTGTCCTCCGCCGCCACGACGTCGGCCTCCGCCAGCAGGCGGCGCAGGTGGGCGGACGCGTCCTCGGTGTTGCCGATGGGCGTCGCGGCCAGCACGAGCCGGCCGGAGGTCTGGGGGGTGGTCACCGAGCCAGCCTGCCACCTCCCTCGATCCCCTCCCGCCGCTCAGGCCCCGCCCCTACGATGACCGCGTGCCGCCCATCGGAGACGACGACGCCTCGACCCTGACCGCTCCCCACCAGAGCGCGGACCAGACACCCGAGCAGGTCCCCGACGGCGAGCCGCGCGAGATCGAGGGTCCGCTGGAGTCCACCCGCGGCCGGCTGCTGCGCCGGCTGCTCGGCGACGAGACCCTCGCCCTCGACACCGGTCCGCGCGCGCGGCTGACCGGCTGGCTGTGGCCGCTGGCCGTCACGGTGCTCGCCGCGGTGCTGCGGTTCTGGGACCTGGGCCGCCCGAACAGGCTCGTGTTCGACGAGACGTACTACGTCAAGGACGCGTTCTCCCTGCTGGTCAACGGCTACGAGGCCACCTGGGGCGAGGAGCCCAACCCGGCGTTCGAGTCGGGCGACACCAGCGGGCTGACCACCACCGGCTCCTACGTGGTGCACCCGCAGGTGGGCAAGTGGCTCATCGCCCTGGGGATCCAGTTCGGTGGCGGCGTCGGCAGCTCGGCGGCGTGGCGGGCGGCCGCGGCCGTGTGCGGGGTCCTCGCCGTGCTCATGGTCGCGCGCATCGGCCGGCGGCTGTTCGCGTCGACCGCCCTGGGCACCCTGGCGGGCCTGCTCATGGCGATCGACGGCGAGGCGATCGTCATGTCCCGGATCAGCCTGCTGGACCCGTTCCTCATGTTCTTCGTCCTGGCCGCGTTCGGCGCGCTGCTGCTCGACCGCGACCACGCCCGACGACGGCTGGCCCACCGCGTGGCGCAGCGGATCGACGCGGGCGAGGACCTCGGCGACGGTCCGCGGCTCGGCATCCGCTGGTGGCGGCTCGCGGCGGCCGTCCTGCTCGGGCTCGCGCTGGGCACCAAGTGGTCGGGCATGTACTTCCTCGCGGTGTTCGGCCTGCTCAGCGTGGCGTGGGACCTCACCGCGCGGCGGGCCGTCGGCGTCCGGCACTGGTGGCGCGCGGGCATCCTCAAGGACGGCGTCGTCGCCGGGTTCTCGATGGTCGGCATCGCGCTCGTGGTCTACGTCGGCAGCTGGTGGTCGTGGTTCACGCACTCGGAGGCCTACGGGCGGCTGTGGGCGGTGCAGAACCCTGACCTGGGCGTGCAGTGGCTGCCGCCCGCGCTGCGCTCGTTCTGGAAGTACCACCAGGACATGTGGGGCTTCCACAACGGGCTCGAGACCCCGCACTCCTACGCGGCACACCCGCTCGGCTGGATCGTGCAGTGGCGGCCGACGTCGTTCTGGTACCCCACGGAGGTGTCCGGGCTGACCGGTCAGGCGGCGCAGGACGCGTGCGGCGCGGAGAGCTGCTCGCAGGCCGTCGTCGCGCTCGGCAACCCGGTGCTCTGGTGGTGCGCCGCGGCGGCGGTGATCGTCGCGACCGTGTGGCTGTTCCGGTACCGCGACTGGCGTGCCGGCGCGGTGCTGTCCGGGATCGTCGCTGGCTGGCTGCCGTGGTTCGTCTACGCGCACCGCACGATCTTCACGTTCTACTCGATCGCGTTCACGCCCTGGGTGGTGCTCACGCTGGTCTACGTCATCGGCCTGGTGGTCGGGCCCAAGGACCTCGACCCGCGCGGCCGGCGCTGGGCGATCATCGGCTGCGGGCTGCTGGTCGGCCTGATCGTGCTGGTCAGCGCGTTCTTCTACCCGATCTGGTCCGCCTGGGTGGTGCCGTACGACTTCTGGCACACCCACATGTGGCTGCAGACCTGGGTGTAGCGGCTCAGCGCGGCCAGTCCACCTGCGGGCTCGCGTACCAGGACAGGCCCAGCCGGTCCCAGAACGGCGCCTGCTGGGCGACGCGGGCGCGGAAGTCCTCCCAGTCGCGCGCCTCGGGCGCCGACCAGGCGACCTCCGCGACGGCCGCCAGCCGCGGCAGCAGCATCTGCGTCAGCGCGGGCAGGTCGCGCAGCGTCTCGGTCCACACCGCGGCCTCGACCCCGATGACCGATGCCGGCGGCACTCCCTCGATCAGGGTCGACGGGTCCCAGTCGTAGGCGTCGCGCAGCTCGATGTGCCCGGCCCACTCCAGGCCCAGCTCGGTGGAGGAGTCGTACTTCATGTCCAGGTAGGCCTTGGACCCGGGCGACATGAGCAGCAGCGCGCCGGCGGCCGCGGCGGCGGCGAAGGGTGCGGGGTCGACGCGGGTGTCCCAGTACTGCACGACGGTGCCGGGCTCCAGGGGCGTGTGCGCGATCTCCTGCCAGCCGACCACCTTCTTGCCGGCGGCGCGGACCGCGGCGGACGCCGCGGCGACGAGCGTGGCGTACTCGTCGGCCTCCATGGTCAGCACCTCGTCGCCGCCGATGTGCACGTACTCCCCCGGCGTCATCGCGGCGACGTCGCCGAACACGTCGGTGAGGAACGGGCCGGTGGCGGGCAGGTCCGCGTGCAGCCGGCTGAACCCGACCTCGATCCCCGTGTACTCCTCGGTCGGCTCGCCGGACGGGGTCAGGTCCCCGTACGCGTGCGTGGCCGCGTTGACGTGACCGGGGACGTCGATCTCCGGGACCACGCGCACGCCGCGCACGTCCGCGAACGCGACGAGGTCCGCGTAGTCCTCCGCGGAGTAGAAGCCGCCCGGGTCGCCGTCGACCGACGTGCTGCTGGACAGCCGGGTCAGCAGCGGGCGCGACTTCACGTGCAGCCGCCAGCCCTGGTCGTCGGTGAGGTGCAGGTGCAGCACGTTGAGCTTGTAGTGCGACATGAGGCCGACGACGACCTTGAGGTCCGACACGGGCAGGAAGTGCCGCGCGACGTCGACCGACAGCCCGCGCCAGGCGTAGCGCGGGGCGTCCTCGATGCGGACCGCGGGCACCCGGAGCACGCCGCCGGGCGCGGACACGATGAGCTGGCGCAGCGTGACGAGCGCCCGGACGAGGCCCGCGCCGGTGCGCGCCTCGATGTCGATCCGCCCGTTGCGTGCCACCAGCCGGTACGCCTCGTCGCCCAGCGGCAGGGACTCGACCAGTCGCAGCCGCACGATGTCCGTCGCGCCGCTCTCGGCGTAGCGGACCTCGACGGCCCGGCCGCCCAGCCGGCCCAGCAGGTCGGCCGCCAGGACAGCGATCCCGATGAGGTCCGGCCGGCTGTCGACGACCACCGTCGTCGCCTCGGTCAGCACGAACGGTGCGTCCCCGGTCCGCTCGACCACGGCGGGCTGCGGGATGACGGCGATCACGTCGGGCACGTGGCTCCTCGGCGGCTCAGCGGTGTTCTCGAATCGTTCCGTGCAGACGCTACTCGACCCGGGTGGCGAGCCGGCGCGCCAGCACCGCGCACGTCGCCAGCTGCAGCTGGTGGAACGCGATGACGGGCAGCGCGACGCTCGCGGCCAGGGCGGGTGCGAACAGGACGGCGGCCATGGGCAGGCCCGTGGCCAGGCTCTTCGTCGACCCGCACATGAGCAGCGCGACGCGGTCCTCGCGCGCCAGCCCGAGGCGCCGGCCACCGTTCCAGGCCAGGGCGAGGATCGCCGCCAGCATGAGCGCGCACACGCTGAGCAGGACGACGAGGGCCGACCAGGTGACGTGCGCCCACGCACCCGAGACCGTCGCCGAGCTGACCGACGTGTAGGCCACCAGGACGATCGCGGCACGGTCCGTGACGCGCGTCAGCCGGGCGTGCGCGCGGACCCACGGGCCGATCCAGCGCTGCACCACCTGTCCCACGGCGAACGGCAGGAGGAGCAGGAGGAGGATCCCGCCCAGGTTCCCCCCGGCCTGCCCGGTGGTCCGGACCATGACCAGCCCCACCAGCAGCGGGGTGAGGACGATGCCGACCACGTTGGAGATCGTCGCGCCCGTGATCGCCCCCGCCACGTTGCCGCGGGCCACGGACGTGAAGACGATCGACGCCTGCACGGTGGACGGCAGCAGCGACAGGTAGAGCAGGCCGGTCCTCAGCTCCGGCGCGAGGACCGCGTCCGGCAGCAGCTGGACCAGCAGGCCGAGAACCGGGAACGCCAGATACGTCGCCGCGAGCATCGAGCCCTGCAGCCGCCAGCTCCGCAGCCCGGCCCACACCTCACCGGTCGCCATGCGGGCGCCGTACAGGAAGAACAGGACGACGATCGCGACCGTCCGGACCACGCCGAGAACCTCCGCGGCACTGCCCCGCGCGGGCAGCAGCAGGCCGAGGACCAGCGCCGACACGATCAGCACGACGAGCGGGTCAACCCACCTCAGGCTCCGAGCCCAGAGCCGCGGACGCTCGTCGTCGGAGGGCATGGCAGGGGGCACGGCGACAGTGTGCCACCGCGCTCAGCGCGCGGATCCGACGGATCCCCCCTAGATTCATCCGTCGTACCCGAACGAACCCCTCGAAGTCAAGGAGTTCCACATGACCCCCGAAGGCATCATCTCCGCCATCATCATCGGCGCCGTGATCGGCATCCTGGGCCGTCTCCTGGTGCGCGGTCGCCAGCGCATCTCGCTGCTGGTCACCATCCTGATCGGAATCGTCGCCGCCCTGATCGGCACCTACCTGGCGTCGCTCGTCGGCGTGCAGGAGACCGCCGGTGTCGACTGGATCGAGCTCCTGTTCCAGGTGGTCCTCGCCGCGATCGGCGTGGCAGCCGTCTCCGGCAGCCGCAGCCGCCGCCGCAGCCTGCTCTGACGCGCGGACACCCGCACACGACGAAGGCGGCCTCCCGATGGGGGGCCGCCTTCGTGCTGCGGGTGGAGCTGAGGGTGTGGTGTTTCAGGACATAGGCAACGGATGTCTCAGGACATCGGCAACATCGGTGCCGGGATGCTCGGGCATGTCGCGTGCCCGGTTGGTCATCACCGCTGTCGTGCTCGAGGGACGCCCGCGGGCCGAGGTCGCCCGTGCCTACGGGCTGTCTGCCGGGTGGGTCTCACGCCTCGTGGCTCGCTACCACCTGGTCGGCGAGGCGGCGTTCGAACCACGCTCCCGGCGCCGCTGACCAGCCCGACCCGCACCCCTGCGGCGACCATCGAGCTGATCATCGAGCTGCGCGGCAAGCTCGCCGCCGACGGCCTGGACGCCGGCCCACACACCATCGCCTGGCACCTGAGCCAGCACCACGACCTGACCCTCGCACCGGCCACGATCTGGCGGCACCTACGCGCCGCCGGCCTGGTCGAACCCACCCCATCCAAACGCCCCCGCACGTCCTACATCCGCTTCGAGGCCGACCTGCCCAACCAGCTGTGGCAGACCGACTTCACCCACGTCCGGCTCGCCGACGGCACCGACACCGAGGTCCTGACGTTCCTGGACGACCACTCCCGGTTCGTGCTCGCCTGCACCGCCCACCACCGGGTCCGCGGCACCGACGTCGTGACCACCTTCCGCGCCGCGATCAGCGACAACGGCGTCCCCGCCGCGGTCCTGTCCGACAACGGGATGGTCTTCACCACCCGGCTGGCCGGTGGCCGCGGGGGCCGCAACGCCTTCGAGTCCGAGCTCGCCCGGCTGCACATCGAGCAACGCAACTCCCGCCCCAACCACCCCACCACCTGCGGCAAGGTCGAACGCGTCCAACAGACCCTCAAAAGATGGCTCACCGGCCGACCCCGAGCCGCCGACCTCAACGAGCTGCAGACCCTGCTCGACACCTGGCGCGAGCACTACAACACCGCCCGACCGCACAGCTCCCTGAACCGGCGCACCCCAGCCGCGGCCTACGCCGCCAAGGCCAAAGCCCACCCCGTCGGCGGCGCCGGCACCCACCAACGCGTCCGCCACGACCGCATCGACGACAACGGCAAGCTCACCCTGCGCATCCACGGCCGCCTGCACCACATCGGCATCGGACGAACCCACGCCCGAACCCCCGTGATCATGCTCATCGCCGACCTCGACGTCCGCATCGTGCACGCCATCACCGGAGAACTCCTGCGCGACCTCACCATCGACCCCACCAGGGACTACCAACCCCAACAACGCAAACAGGCCGGCCCCTGAGGGTCCGGCCTGTTGCCGATGTCCTGAGACATCACACGGGTGGAGCTGAGGGGATTCGAACCCCTGACCTTCTCATTGCGAACGAGACGCGCTACCAACTGCGCCACAGCCCCGCGAGCGGGCTAAAGACTAACACCAGCGTCCGGTGGATCGCGAAATCCCCGGGTCACTCCCCGGCTGCGCGGCGCTTGGCCAGGACGGCGTTCAGGTCGATGCTGCCGGTCGTCTCGACGGGGGGCTCGAGCGGCGCGCGCTCGGCCTCGGCGGGCGACTGGGCGTCGGGCGTGCGCACGGCCGTCGAGCCCTCGAGGTTCTCCAGCGGGGCCGGCTCGCGGCGCGGTGCGGAGGCCTTCATCGTGTACGTCGGACGCGGGACGGGGACCGGGGACCAGGCCTCGTCCTCGGTCTCGTCGGCCTCGGCCGCGCGCCGCACGACGGGCACCGGACCGGTCGACGCGTGCCGCGCGGGGCCCTCGGACTCGCCCTTGTCGGCGACGATGCGCTCGAAGACCTCGGTGCTGGCGTCGGACGGGTGCACGGCGCGGCCGGTGACGAAGGCCATGGGCGCCTCGAGCGGGGCAGCGGCCGGCTTCTCGGCGGGCGGGGCGGCCGAGCGCGACGCCGAGCTGGAGCGCGCCGCGTCGTTCTCGGCGGTGCGGGACGCCGCCCGC
>NZ_CAURTV010000082.1:0-15837 GCF_963527515.1 uncultured Cellulomonas sp.
GCCGACCGTCGAGCGCAGGGCCGCGGCCACGTCGCGCCGTGCCGCTGGGACGCGGGCCGTGAACCCGCGCGGGACGCGCAGGAAGCCCACCGTGCGCGCGCCCTGGCCGACGTCCGCGACGGTGAGCCTGCGGACCTGGCGGTCGACGGTGAGCACCGTGGGGCGCGGGCCGTCGAAGCCGCCGTCGCCGCCCGGGTCGATCACCACGGCGTGCCCGGACCGGCGTCCCACGGGGATCTCGAGCACGTCTCCCACCCGCAGGCCCTCGAGCGTGCGGGCCACCTCCGCCCGGCGGGCGGACGCCTCGGCCCGTGTCAGGTCCTTCTCGCGCGCCGTGATCTGCCGGCGCAGGTCGGCGTACTCCGCGAAGTCGCCCAGGTGGCACACCATCGCGCGCGCGTACCCCTCCAGAGCCTCTGCGTGCCCCTGTGCCTGCCGCGCGAGCCCCACCACGCCGCGGTCGGCCTGGAACTGCGCGAAGGACGTCTCGAGCACCTCACGAGCCCGGTCCCGACCCACCTGTGCGACGAGGTTCACCGCCATGTTGTAGGTGGGCCGGAAGCTGGACCGCAACGGGTAGAGCCGCTTGGACGCGAGCCCCGCCAGCTGCACGGGGTCGAGTCCGGGGTGCGCGACGACGACCGCGTGCCCCTCCGTGTCGATCCCCCGCCGCCCCGCGCGGCCGGTGAGCTGCGTGTACTCCCCCGGGGTGACGTCGACGTGGCTCGAGCCGTCCCACTTGACCAGCTTCTCCAGCACCACCGAGCGGGCGGGCATGTTGATGCCTAGCGCGAGCGTCTCGGTGGCGAACACCACCTTCACGAGCCCGCGGGAGAACAGGTCCTCGACCGTCTCCTTGAACAGGGGCAGCATCCCCGCGTGGTGGGCGGCGACGCCCCGGGACAGCGACTCGCTGAACTCCCAGTAGCCCAGCACGTCGAGGTCCTCGGGCGGCACGGCGGCGCACCGCTCCTCCACGATGCGGCGGATGTCGGCCTGCTCCGCGGGAGTGGTCAGCCGGACACCGGCGGCGAGGCACTGCTGCACCGCCCCCTGGCACCCCGCCCGGGAGAAGATGAACACGATCGCCGGCAGGAGCCCGTCGCGGTCCAGGGCGTCGACCACCGCGAACCGCGGGGTCGGGCGCCCGCCCCCGGGACGTCCCCCGCCGGGCCGGGCGCGTCCGCCGCGGTCGCGCGGACCGCGGCGGTGCTGTCCCGGCTCCTCGCGGTCGCTGCGGCGCAGCAGGTGGGTCAGGTCAGGGTTGATGGGCGGGTCGACCCCGGGATCCGTCGGGTCCACGTGGCCGGCGTACAGGTCGAGCAGGTCGCCGCGTACCAGCACGTGCTGACCCAGCGGGACCGGCCGGTGCTCGCTGACCACCACCTCGGTGTCGCCGCGTACGGTCGCCAACCAGTCGCCGAACTCCTCGGCGTTGGACACCGTGGCCGACAGCGAGACCAGCTGGACGTCGTCGGTCAGGTGGATGATCACCTCTTCCCAGACCGGCCCCCGGAAGCGGTCGGCGAGGTAGTGCACCTCGTCCATGACCACGAAGCCGAGTCCCTGCAGGGTGCTCGACCCGGCGTAGAGCATGTTGCGCAGGACCTCGGTGGTCATCACGACGACGGGCGCCTCGCCGTTGATCGTCGTATCGCCCGTGAGCAGCCCCACGCGCTCGGACCCGTAGCGGCGGACCAGGTCGGAGTACTTCTGGTTGGACAGGGCCTTGATCGGCGTCGTGTAGAACGCCTTGCGGCCCGACGCGAGCGCCAGGTGGACGGCGAACTCCCCGACCACGGTCTTGCCCGCCCCGGTGGGCGCCGCGACCAGGACCCCGCTGCCGCGCTCCAGGGCCTGGCACGCGTCGACCTGGAAGTCGTCGAGCGGGAAGCCGAGCAGCTCGCGGAACCGGCCGAGCTCGCTGCGGTCCACCTCGGCCCGGCGCCGCGCGGCCGCGTACCGCTCGGCCGGCGACGGCTCGGGCGGGGGCGCGCTCACCCGTGGGGAGGACGACGGCGGGACGGATCTCCGGGAGCGGGACACCACGTGCACACCCTAGGCACACCGCGCGGGACCCGGCCTCGCGGCGCGCGTTCAGCCCAGGACGGACAGGGCGCCGGGGTCCGCCGTGACCCGCAGCGGGAGGGGTCCGACCCGCTCCCCGTCCGCGAAGGCGACGGGCGGGACGGGTCCGTGCTCGACCAACGGCTCGATGAGGACCGACCGGCTGCGGTGGATGTGGACGGCGGGGTGTCCGACGTGCCTGCCCTGCGGGATGCCCGGGAAGATCTTCAGCACCCCGGTCCTGGTGAACGGGCCGGCCAGCACGACGTCCAGCAGTCCGTCGTCCACCTCCGCGTCCGGGGCGATCTTGAACCCGCCGCCGAACCAGGGGGTGTTGGCGACCGCGACGAGCGTGCCGGGCGACTCCCACACCAGGTCGTCCAGCGTGACGCGGTACCCGTAGGGCCGGAACCCCCCGAGCTCGGCCACGAGCGCACGGACGTAGCGCCCTGCTCCCTTGGGCCAGACCATCTCGTTGGCGCGCGCGTTGATCGCGGCGTCGAACCCGCAGGAGAGGACACCGAGGTACCACTCGCGCGCCGCGTGCTCGGGCGACCCGACGCGCACGGCGTCGACCCGTCGCGGGCCGAGCTGCAGCCCTAGCTCGATCGCCCGGATCGACGCCTCCACGTCGCCGCGCGCCAGGCCCAGGGAGCGGGCGATGTCGTTGCCGGTGCCGGCGGCCACGATGCCGAGCGGCAGGCCGGTGCCCGCCACGACGTTCACGCCGAGGTGCACCATGCCGTCCCCGCCGACGACCACCAACGCGTCCAGACCCTGCACCGCCGCCGCCCGCGCGCGGTCCGTCGCCTGGGCCAGCGTGGCGGCCGAGAGGTCCTCGACCTTGAAGCCGCGCGACCGCAGGAGATCGTGCGCACGACGTCCGGCCGGCATGCCGCGCCCCCGTCCGGCGGTCGGGTTGACGACGAGGCCGAGGTGGATCACGCGGTGCCCGGCTCGTCGGCCGTCGAGCCGTCGAGCCGCGGCAGCCCGGCGGCCACCCGCTGCCGGTCGACCCGGCGGTCGTGCAGCACGCACACACCGAGGGCCAGGAAGTACAGGGCGCTCATCGGGACGGCGACGGCGAGCATCGTCACCGCGTCGGGGGTGGGCGTCACGATCGCGGCGAACACGAACGAGAGCAGCACGGCCCACCGCCAGCTCCGGCGCCACGTGGCGGCCGTCCCGATGCCGGCGAAGTTCAGAGCCACCATGACGACCGGCAGCAGGAACGCCACCCCGAAGGCCAGCATGATCCGCATGACGAAGCCCAGGTACGTCTGCGCGTCGATGAGGTTGGTGGCGCCGGTCGGCGTGAACTCGGTGAGCAGCCGCACCGCGTTGGGCAGGACCCACCACGCCATGAACGCGCCGGCGAGGAACAGCGGCACGGCCACGCCCACGAAGCCAAACGCGTAGAGCCGCTCGCGACGGGTGAGCCCCGGGGTCACGAACGCCCAGAACTGGTACAGCCACCACGGGCTGGACAGGATCACGCCGAGGAAGAACGAGACCTTGACCCGCATGTCGAACGAGGTGGCGATGCCCGCGAAGTTCAGGGCGATGAGGTCCCCGCGCTCCTCCGCCACGAGCACGATGGGCCGCTGGAGCGCGCTGAACACGGGGTCGTAGAGGAACCAGCCGACCACCGCGCCCACCACGATGCCGAGGGCGGCGAGGAAGACCCGACGACGCAGCTCGACCAGATGGGCGCGCAGCGGCATCCGGCCGCCGGGTTCACCCCCGCGGCGAGCGTTCACGAGCGGATCAGGCCTTCGGGGGCGCGTTGCCCTCGGACGGCTCCGTGACGGGCCGGACCGGGGTCACGTACCGGGGCTCGGCCGCAGGAGGGACCACGGGGGGGGCGCCGACCGGCGTCACGCCGGGTGCGGCGGTCGCGGCAGGGCCGGCGGGAGCGTCGTCGTCCCGCAGGTCCTTGACCTCACGCTTGAAGATCTTCATCGACTGGCCCACGCTCTGGGCCAGGTCGGGCAGCCGCTTCGCGCCGAACAGCAAGACGACGACGATCAGCACGATGATCACGTGCCAGGCGCTGATGTTTCGTAACACGTCGAGTCCTCCGTCGGATGTCGATGACCTGGCGATCCTACCCGCGTCCCCGGGCAGAGGGACGCCGCGGGCTCACCGCCAGTAGGCCGCCCAGCGCAGCCGGGTGGCCGCGCGCCGTTCCTCCCGCGAGGCCCTGCGCTCCGCCGCCTCGGTGCGCAGCGCGGTGAACCGGGCCTGCAGGAGGTCTCGGTCACCGAAGAGCGTCGGGCCCGTCTCCGGGCTCCCGGCCGCGGCACGGAGCTCCTCGACACGGTCCGCCAGCTGCGCCGTGACCTCGCCCGCTCGGGCCAGCTCGCGCCAGAGCGCGACCGCGGACCGCCACAGGCGGCGACCGAGCAGGAACGTCCCGGCGAGCGTCGCCAGGACGAGCACGGTCCAGACCGAGAACCAGAGCATCCTCAGACCGCCTCCCCGTACGCCCGCAGCGCCGCCCGTGCGGCGGCGGCAACCTCGCGGGCGATGCGTGCCGGGCGGATCTGGAGGACCTCGTCGGCCACCTGGAGCACGAGGTGCCGGAGCCAGGCGTGCTGGACCACCCTCAGGTCGATCTCGAACGAGCCGTCCTCCAGGTTGCGCACCGCGTCGACCGGCGTCGTCTCGGCCACCCATCGCGCCTGGCTGGTCAGGTGCAGGGTCACCAGCTCACCCTCGGGGCCGGGCGAGAAGACGTCCGCACCCTCGCGCACCTGGTGGTCGACGCTCGGCGTGTCGAGCACCTCGGCGGCCAGGACGCGGTCCACCCGGAACAACCGCTCGCCGTCCACCAGCAGGCACCAGCCGAGCAGGTACGAGCGCTCGTCGTCGGTGACCAGGCGGACGGGGTCGACGTCGCGCTCGGTGGTGACGTCGGACGCGTTGACGTACCGCAGGTGCAGCCGCCGACCGTGCCGCAGCGCGGTCGCCACCGCCGCCGCGACGTCCGGAGCGGCGTCGACCGAGAGCTGCACGTCCACCGCGGCCGCGGCGTCGCCCGTGGCCGCCGTGAGCTTGGCCAGCGCGGAGCGCAGCACGGCCGCCCGCTCGGGGTCCATCGCGTCGCCCAGGGCGGCGTCGACGGCCCGCAGCGCGGCGACCAGCGCGACCGCCTCGCGCGCACCGAGCCGCAGCGGGCGGGTCATCCCGCGGGACTCGGTGAGGCGCACGACGCCCCGCTCGTAGGAGGCGGCGTCGAAGTCGATGAGGTCGTGCGGGTAGTAGCCGGGCGTGCCCGTGACCCACAGGGTGTCGATGTCCTCCATCACCTGCCGGGCGCTCACCCCGAACTGCTCGGCGATCGCCTCGACCGGGACGCCCTCGTGGCGGTCCAGGTAGGTGATCATCCCGAGCATCCGCAGGAGCCGGTCGCTCGCGCGCTCAGCCATCGACGCCCACCCCCTGGTCGAGCGTCGCGGCGGTGCGCAGGAGGTGCAGGACCGAGCTGCGCAGCCCGTCCGGGGCCAGCACGACGACGGCGTCGCCGTAGCCGACCAGCTCCTCGGCCAGCTCCCACTCGGCCCGGAACGGCAGGTGCACGAGGTCGCGGTTCTCCAGCAACGGGTCGGCCGAGCGGTCCGGCGCGTCGTCCGGCTCCGCCACGGCCCGGGCGCGGGCGGCGCTGGCCCGCTCCGGCAGGACGGCGAGAGTGGCGATCCGCTCCGGTCCGCTCGCCCAGCTCTGCAGCGCGGCCGCCAGCTCCTCGGCGCTGGGCGCGGTGAACGAGCCCGGCTCGCCGACCGTCCTGACCGCACCCTCGATCCGGCTGAGCCGGAACGACCGGCTCGCGCCCCGGTCGCGGTCCTGGCCCACGAGCACCCAGCCCCCGCGGCGTGCCAGGAGCTTCCAGGGCTCGACCGTGCGCTCGCGCACCTCGCCCGTGGTGGCCGCCCGGTACGTGAACCGCACCGCCTGACGGGCCTGCACGGCGTCGACCAGCGGCCCGAAGGCCCCGCCGCCCGCCCGCACGCGCGGTGCCAGGCCGGCCACCAGGTCGGTCGACTCGGGGGCCTCGCCGACCGCGCGCAGCTTGGTGAGCGCCCTCGTGGTGTCGGCGCGCACGGCCTGGTCCTGCCACACCTGGGCGGCCATCGCGAGGACACCGAGCTCGGCCGCCGTCAGCTCCAGCGGCGGCAGCGCGTACGCGTCCAGGTCCACCCGGTAGCCGATGTCGTCGCCGTGGCCGGCGTCGGTCACCGTGAGGATCGGGATGCCGAGGTCCCGCAGCGTGTCCTTGTCGCGCTCGAACATCCGCTCGAAGGCGTCGTCGGAGGGTGCCTCCTGGTATCCGGCGACGCTGGTGCGCACCTGCTCCTTCGTCATCCGGCCGGCTGTGTTGACCAGGGCGATGACGAGGTTGAGCAGGCGCTCGGCGGGGGCGATCGATGCGGCCATCGGGGACCACCGTAGTGGCCGGTAGCGTGGGCGGGTGATCACGTGGCGTGCGGGTGTCGTGGTGTCGCTCGGGGCCACGTGGCCCGGGTCCGCCGAGGTGACGGTCGAGCTGGAGGCTCCCGTCGGTACGGCCACCGCCGGGGACACCGTCCGCGCGCTGGCGTTCCCCGCGCTCGTGGGCAGCCCGGAGATCGGTGACCGCGTGCTGCTCAACGTCTCGGCGCTGGCCCGCGGGCTGGGCACCGGCGGGTACGCGCTCGTGATCGCGCAGCCGGAGCGGACGCCTGCGGACCCGCCTCCCGGTCCTGGCCACCTGGTCAAGGCGCGGTACACGCCGCTGCAGGCGATGGTCCTGGGCGTCGACGACCAGGAGTCACCGCACCACGAGCTGCTGCGCGAGGCCGACGACCTCGGCGGCCTGCCGGTCGTCGTCGCCGACCTGCACTCGGCCCTGCCCGCGGTCGTCGCCGGAGCGCGCCTCGCCGCCCAGCGCGCGGGCCGTCGCGCGCCGCGGGTCGCCTACGTGATGACGGACGGCGGCGCGTTGCCGGCCTGGTTCTCCCGCACGGTCGCCGGCCTGCGGTCCGCGGGGTGGATCGAGGCCTGCGTGACCACCGGACAGTCGTTCGGGGGCGACCTCGAGGCGGTCACGGTGCACACCGGGCTGCTCGCGGCCCGGCACGTGGTCGGGGCGGACCTGGTGGTCGTCGCGCAGGGTCCCGGGAATCTCGGGACCGGCACCCGCTGGGGGTTCTCCGGGGTGGCGGCCGGCGAGGCGGTCAACGCCGCGTCCACCCTCGGCGGGCGGCCCGTCGCCTCGCTGCGCGTGTCCGGGGCGGACGAGCGCGAACGACACCTCGGCATCTCGCACCACTCGCTGACGGCCTACGGCCGCGTGGCGCTCGCGACGGCCGATGTCGTCGTCCCCGTCTTCGACGCCGGGCCCCTCGACGGGCTCGGGAGCCGGGTGGCCGCGCAGGCCGCCGCGCTGGGCGCGCGCCACCGTCTGGTCGAGGTAGCCGCCGGCGCCGACGTCCTGGGCGCCCTCGGTGACTCCCCCGTCCGCCTGTCGACGATGGGCCGGGGGCTCGCCGACGACCCGGGGTCGTTCCTGGCTGCCGCAGCCGCGGGCGTGCACGCGGCGGAGCTGGCCGGCTGACCGGCTGACCGCTCGCCGGTCAGTCGTCGCGGTCGGTCGCCGTGTGCAGGGCCACCAGCGTGGCCAGCCGGCGCGCCTCGGCGTCGGCGAACGCCCCGTCCGCCCGCTGGACCCCCATCACGGCGAGCGTGTCCCCGTCCGCGAGGTCGAGCTGCACCCAGGGCCGGCCGGAGCCGAACCGCACGAGCACGATCTCGGCCCACTCCAGGCGCCGCGTGAACAGCAGGTTCCGGACGGTGAGCCCGTCGTCGTCCACCTTCGCGACGACCGACGCCTGCCGCCAGAGGAACCACACGATGAGGCCGCCCACCAGGGCGAACCCGATGCGGTCCCCCGCGGAGAGCACCGACATCGCGATCATGATCGCCGCGGTGGCCACGACCACCACGACGGCGAGGGCGAGCGTGACCACGCGCGCCAGCCGCGGCCGGAACGGTGCTGTGAGCTCGTCCACCGGCGGACCGCTCAGAGCCGGCACGCGTGGATCGACGTCACGAGGATCGCGCGCGCACCGATGTCGTACAGGGAGTCCATGACCCGGTTGGTCTGGTCGCGACGGACCATCGCGCGCACGGCCGCCCAGTCGCGGTTGTGCAGCGGGGACACGGTCGGCGACTCCAGCCCGGGGGTGATCGCGACGGCCTTGTCCACCAGCTCGAGCGGCACGTCGTAGTCCATGAGCACGTACTCGCGCGCGGTGAGCACGCCCTGGATCCGGCGGGTGAGCACGTCGAGCCCGGCCGGCTCGTCGACGTCCGTGCGGCGGACCAGCACGGCCTCCGAACGCAGGATCGGGTCGGCGAAGATCTCCAGGCCCGCGGCGCGCAGCGTGGTGCCGGTCTCGACGACGTCGGCGATCACGTCGGCGACCCCCAGCCGGATGGCGGACTCGACGGCACCGTCCAGCCGGACGACGCCCGCCGGCTCGATCCCGAGCGAGCGCAGGTACGAGCGCACGAGCACGGGGTACGACGTCGCGACCCGACGGCCCCCGACCTGCGCGACGTCGGACCACTCCCCCGCGGTCCCGGCGAACCGGAAGGTCGAGCGCGCGAACCCCAGGGGCAGGTGCTCGACCGCGGCGGACTCCGAGTCGAGCATGAGGTCACGGCCGGTGATCCCGACGTCGACCGTGCCGGCGCCGACGTACACGGCGATGTCCCGCGGGCGCAGGAAGAAGAACTCGACGTCGTTGTCCGGGTCGGGCAGCACCAGCTCGCGGGAGTCGCGACGCTGCCGGTAGCCGGCCTCCTTGAGCATCTCGACGGCGGGCTCCGACAGGGAGCCCTTGTTCGGGACGGCGATCCTCAGCACGGTCGTTCTCCTCAGAGGTGGGTGTAGACGTCGGCGAGCGTGAGCCCGCGCGCGATCATCAACACCTGCAGGTGGTAGAGGAGCTGCGAGATCTCCTCGGCCGTCCGCTCGTCCGACTCGTGCTCGGCGGCCATCCAGACCTCGGCGGCCTCCTCGACGACCTTCTTGCCGATGCCGTGCACGCCGGTGTCCAGCTCCGCGACGGTGCCGGAGCCCGCGGGGCGGGTGGCGGCCTTCTCCGAGAGCTCGGCGAACAGGGTGTCGAAGGTTTTCACTCGGCCAAGAGTAGGGGCTGCTGGGGCAGCTCCCCGTTGCCGTCCGCCGGCGGGGTGCGTGCCGTCTGGCGCCACCAGACGGCGAAGCCCCAGATCACGACGCCCCCGTAGACGAGGTACAGCGCGGCCGACGGGTAGTAGCCGGCCATGAAGAGCAGGGGTACCCCGACCGCGTCGACCGCGATCCAGATCAGCCAGAACTCGATCCACCCGCGCGCCATCCCGTAGGTCGCCAGGAACGAGCCCGTGAAGATCCACGCGTCCGCCCACGGACCCCACGAGCCGAGCGCCTGGAACACGTAGGCGAAGGTCACGGTGCCGACGACCCCGATGCTGATCAGCTGGATCCAGCCCCGCCGACCCGCCCAGCGCGGCACGACGGCGGGCGCGTCACGGTCCCCGTGCGCCCGCCCGCGGGCGCGGGCCTGGCTCCACCGCGCCCACCCGTAGACGGAGACGACGATGAAGAACACCTGCCGTCCCGCCTGGCCGTACAGGTCCCGCGCCTGCGGCGTCTGGAAGACGGCGCCGAGGAAGACGGTGAACAGCAGGACGTTGCCGACGATGCCGACCGGCCACGCCCAGACGCGTCGGCGCATCCCACCGATCGCGGACCCCAGCCCGAACCCGTTGCCGACAACCTCGCGCCACAGGATGTCGTGGCTTGCGATCGTCCAGACGGCGTCGAAGAGCTCGTGCATCAGAGCCCGCGCAGCGCCACGACCGTCGCCACCGCAGCCTCGGCCGCCTCCGCGCCCTTGTCCTCGTGCGATCCTGGCAGTCCGGCCCTGTCGAGCGCCTGGGCTTCGTTGTCGCAGGTCAGCACCCCGAAGCCCACCGGGATGCCCGACGAGGCGGCCACGTCGGTCAGCCCGAGCGTCGCGGCCTGGCACACGTACTCGAAGTGCGGCGTCCCGCCACGGATGACCACGCCGAGTGCGACGACGGCATCCGCCCCGGCGACGACCGCCGCACGCGCAGCGACCGGCAGCTCGAACGTGCCCGGCACGCGCACGATCCTCACGTCCTCGACGTGCGCCGCCGCCAGCGCGCGCTGGGCCCCCGCGAGCAGGCCGTCCATGACGACGGTGTGCCAGCTCGCGGCGACGACGACGACCCTCAGGCCGGTCCCGTCGACGGTCAGGGTGGGTGCTCCAGCACCGCTCATGCCAGGTCCTCCAGGCTCTCGAACGCGTGGTCGTCGTGGTCGGCGCCGGGGGTGGCCGGCGTGGCGTGCACGGGCGAGACCGCGATGGGCTCCCGCTCCGTGCCGGGCGGCAGGTGGAGCAGGTGCCCCATCGACGTCGCCTTGGTGCGCAGGTACGCCTCGTTCTGCGGGGTCCGACCCACCTCGAGACTGCGGATCTCGGCGACGTCGATCCCGTGGGCGCGCAGCCCCGCCACCTTGGCGGGGTTGTTGGTCAGCAGGCTCACGCGGTGCACGCCGAGGTCGGTGAGGATCGCCGCGGCGGCCCCGTACTCGCGGCGGTCGGCGGGCCAGCCGAGGTCGAGGTTGGCCTCCACGGTGTCCCGCCCCTGGTCCTGCAGCGCGTAGGCGGCGACCTTGGCCAGCAGACCGATCCCCCGCCCCTCGTGCCCGCGCAGGTAGACGACGGCACCGCCCTGCTGGGCGGCGAGCTCCAGCGCCGCGTCGAGCTGCGGGCCGCAGTCGCAGCGGGCGGACCCGAAAGCGTCGCCCGTGAGGCACTCGGAGTGGACGCGGACCACGGGTGTCGCGGCCAGGCCGGACGTCGGGACCAGCGCCACGTGCTCGGCGCCGGTGCGCAGGTCGCGGTAGCCGTGGATGCGGAAGTCGCCGTGCTTCGTGGGCAGGTAGGCGGTGTGCGTGGCGTGCACGCGCTCCTTGGGCGGTGCCGCGACGGCCACCTCGGCGGTCACGTCGTCCCCGTGCTGCGTGCGCCACGCGACGATGTCCTCGATGGTGAGGAGCACCAGGCCCTCGGCCTCCGCCAGTGCGGACGCCACCGGCAGCCGGGTCATCGACCCGTCGTCGTTCACCAGCTCGGCGATCGCTCCGACCGGCTCCAGCCCGGCGAGCCGGCACAGGTCGACCGCGGCCTCGGTGTGACCCGCGCGGTGCAGGACGCCGCCGGGCACCGCGCGCAGCGGCAGCACGTGACCGGGGCGGATGAGGTCCTCGCGGCCCGACGCCGGGTCCGCGAGCACCCGCAGGGTCCGGGCGCGGTCCGACGCCGAGATGCCGGTGGTCACGCCCGTGGCCGCGTCCACGGTCACGGTGTACGCGGTGCGGCGGGGATCCTGGCTGTGCGGCACCATCAGGGGCAGGTCCAGCGCATCGGCCCGCGAGGCCGGCATGGGCGCACAGAGGTAGCCCGACGAGTGCCGGATGGTCCACGCGATCCACTCGGGGGTGGCGGACTGCGCGGCGAGGATGACGTCCGCCTCGTTCTCGCGGTCGGGCGAGTCGGCCACCAGCACGGGGCGGCCCGCACGCAGCGCGTCCAGGGCCTCCTCGACGGTGCCGAGGCGCACACCGGCCGGCGCGGTCATCGCAGGACCCCGGCCGTGGACAGCAGCCGCTCGGTGTACTTGGCGAGGACGTCGACCTCGAGGTTGACCCGGGCGCCGGGCGCCAGCGTGCCGAGGGTCGTCGCCTCGAGCGTGGTGGGGATGAGGGAGACGCCGAACGACTCGTCCGTGACGTGCGTGACCGTCAGGGAGATCCCCGAGACCGCGATCGAGCCCTTCTCGGCGACGTACCGCGCGAGCTCGGGCGCGAGTCCGATCTCGACGTCGTCCCAGCGCGGGCCGGGCGACCGGGACAGGATCGTCCCGACGCCGTCGACGTGCCCCTGCACGACGTGCCCGCCGTACCGTCCGCCGACCGGCAGCGCGCGCTCGAGGTTGACCGGGCTGGTGACGCCGACGTCCTCGAGCGCGGTGCGCCGGAGCGTCTCGGGCATGACGTCGGCCCAGAACGTGCCGTCGCCCGGCAGCTCGGTGACCGTCAGGCAGACGCCCGAGACACTGATCGAGTCGCCCAGGTGGGCGTCGGAGACTACGAGCGGGCCGCGCACGCGGAGCCGGGCGTCAGCGTCGTGATGGCCCTCCGGGCCTCGCTCCAGCGCCTCGACCGTGCCGATCTCCTCGACGATTCCGGTGAACATCAGTGCTCCTCCGTGCTGCTGTGCGGGGCCCGGCTCGGGTCGACGGTCGCGACGACCAAGACGTCGGGACCGAGCGGAAGGACGGACCGGGTGGTGAGGCGGACGGCGTCGCCGATGCTGGTGACGCCCAGGTCCGCGACGGCGGACGAGCCGGAACCGAGCAGGACCGGGGCGACGTAGGCGTGCACCTCGTCGACGAGCCCTGCACGCAGGAACGCGGCCGCGAGCGTGGGACCGCCCTCGACCAGCACGTGCCGGACCTCGCGCTCGGCGAGCAGGGACAGCACCTCGGCCGGGTCGTGGGTCCGCACGTGGACCAGCTCGCCCCCGGGACCGTGCAGCCGGGCGTCCGACGGGAGGTCACGCAGGCCGACGACGACCCGCAGCGGCTGGGTCCCGTGCAGCTCGCCGGCCGCGTTCCGGGCGGTCAGGGACGGGTCGTCGACCAGGGCGGTGCCGGTGCCGACGACGATCGCGTCGACCTCGGCACGCAGGTCGTGGGCGTGGTGCCGGGACACCTCGGAGGTGATCCACCGGCTGGAGCCGTCGGCGGCCGCGATGCGCCCGTCGAGGGACGTGGCCAGCTTGAGGGTGACGAACGGGCGACCCCGCTCGACCGCGGGCAGCCAGGCGCCCAGCAGCGCACGGCCCTCGTCGCCCAGCAGCCCGGTCTCGACGTCGACGCCGGCCTCACGGAGCCGTTCCGCACCCCCGGCGGCGACCGGGTTCGGGTCCGGGACGGACACGACGACGCGCCCGACGCCGGCAGCGATCAACGCCTCCGAGCACGGCCCCGTGCGGCCGGTGTGGGTGCAGGGCTCGAGGGTGACGACGGCGGTGGCGCCGACCGTGCTCGCACCGCGCGCGGCGGCGTCGGCGAGCGCGGCGACCTCGGCGTGCGCCGTACCCGCTCCGCGGTGCCACCCCTCCCCCAGGACCTCCCCGTCCGCGCCGAGCAGCACGCACCCGACGCGCGGGTTGGGGCCGGAGACCGGGCCGCGCCGCGCGAGGACCAGGGCGTGCCGCATGGCGTCGGCCTCGGAGGGTGCACGCACTCCGGTCTCGATGCTGGCCATGCTCACCTCCGGACGCGCGGGGCTCCGGGGTGAGGGCGGCAGGAAGGGTCCCGCAACCACGGCGCACGGGCGCCGCCACGCGATCCTCCCATCCGGACTTTCACCGTCGGTCCTGGAGTTCCACCAGGTCAACCGCCCGATCCTTGCGGACCGTGCGGGTCGCGGACTGTCACCGCCGGCTCGGAATTACACCGACCCCGGAGCACGTGTGTGTGTTCGTACTGCGCCAACGATCATGCCACACGGCACATTCCCGCTGGGCAGTCCCGAAGGTCAGGCGCCGGCGTCCGCCAGGGACCGCAGGGCGGCGATCTCGGCCGCCACGTCGGACGCGCCGTACACCGCAGAACCGGCGACGAACACGTTCGCACCCGCGGCCGCGATCCTCCCGATCGTGTCGCGGGCGACTCCCCCGTCCACCTGGATCCACGTGTCGCCCCCGGACGCGTCGAGGGTGGCGCGCGCCCGCCGGATCTTGGGCAGCATCCCCTCGATGAAGGACTGCCCGCCGAAGCCCGGCTCGACCGTCATCACCAGGAGCATGTCGAACTCCGGCAGCAGGTCGAGCAGCGGCTCCACGGGCGAGGCGGGTCGCAGTGCGATCCCCGCCCGGACCCCGCGGGACCGCAGCTCTCGGGCCAGCCGCACGGGCGCCTGCGTCGCCTCGGCGTGGAACGTCACGGACGCAGCCCCCGCGGCCGCGTACTCGGGGGCCCACCGGTCGGCGTCCTCGATCATGAGGTGCACGTCCAACGGCAGCGCCGACACCTCGGCGATCCGCTTCACCACCGGCAGGCCGAGGGTCAGGTTCGGCACGAAGTGGTTGTCCATCACGTCCACGTGCACGAAGTCCGCCGAGGCGATCACCTGGAGGTCGCGCTCGAGGTTGGCGAAGTCGGCGGACAGGATGCTCGGGTTGATCAGCGCAGGCACCCGGCCAGCGTAGAGGGCGTCAGGACGTGCGGCGCAGGAGCGTCAGGTGCATCGCGTCGGTGCCGTGCACGTGCGGCCACAGCTGGACGTCGGTGCGGTCGTCGTCCAGGTCGACGTACCCGCCGGGGGCGATGCGGCGCACGACCTCGCGGGCGTCGACCGGTTCCACCTCGACGCCGGCGCGGCTCGCAGCCTTGACGGCGTCCTTGACCACGAGCTGCGTCTCGACCAGGTGCGGCGAGCAGGTCACGTACGCGACGACCCCGCCCGGTCGTACTGCCTGCAGGGCGGAGACCAGCAGGTCGCGCTGGAGCGCGCTGAGCCCGGCGAGGTCGGCGGGGGTGCGCCGCCAACGAGCCTCCGGTCGACGCCGCAGGGCGCCGAGGCCGGTGCAGGGTGCGTCGACCATGACCCGGTCGTACGTGCCTGGTTCGTCCGCGCCGACCGTGCGCCCGTCGCCCGTGCGCACGTCCTCGACAGAGTCCGCCGGCACCGACCGCAGAGCCTGCTCGACGAGCTTCGTGCGGTGCGCCTGGACCTCGTTGGCGACGATGCGGGCACCGCGTTCCCCGGCGACGGCAGCGAGCAGCGCGGCCTTGCCACCCGGGCCGGCGCACAGGTCGAGCCAGCGCTCGTCCCGACCCTCGAGCGGCGCCTCCGTGAGCGCGAGCGCGACGAGCTGGCTGCCCTCGTCCTGCACCCCCGCGCGGCCGTCGCGGACGCTCGGCAGCGCCGCGGGGTCACCGCCGGGGAGGATCACGGCCGTGGGGGTGAGGGCGCCGAACAGGCCCTCGGCCTCCTCGATCAGCTCCTCCTGGTCCACCAGGCCGGGACGGGCGACGAGCGTGACGCGCGGTGCCCAGTTGTCCGCGGCGAGCAGCGCCTCGATCTCGTCGGCGGACCGGCCGTTGCCGACGAGCGCCTCGCGCATCGCGCGGACGATCCACAGCGGGTGGCTCTGCGTCACGGACAACCGGGCGAGCTCGTCCTCGCCGGCCGCCTCGGTGATCCGCTGCTCCCACTCCTCGGGCGTCGAGCGCCCCACGGTGCGCAGGACGGCGTTGACGAACTGCGACGGGCCGGTGCCCAGCTGCTCCCGGGCCAGCCCGACGGTCTCGGAGACGGCGGCGTGGGCCGGCACGCGCATGCCGAGGAGCTGGTGCACGCCGAGCCGCAGGACGTCGAGCGCGGGCGCGTCGACGGCCTCGACCGCACGAGCGGCCGCGAGGGCGATGATCGCGTCGTACCGGCCCCGCAGCCGCAGCGTCCCGTAGGCGAGCTCGGTGGCGAACGCGGCGTCCCGCCCGGCGATCCGGCGCTCCCGCAGCAGCGGAGGCAGGACCAGGTTGGCGTACGAGTCGGACCCGTCCACGGCGCGCAGCACGTCGTAGGCCGCCGTCCGCGCCGGGTCGCTGCCCCGTCGGCGC
>NZ_CAURTV010000083.1:0-15793 GCF_963527515.1 uncultured Cellulomonas sp.
GGTGGGGGCAGCAGCCCCCCGGCGGCTACGGGTCGTGGGGGCCTGCCGCGCCGCCACCGCCCGGGGTCGCCTGGCGCCCGCAGGCGCTGCAGCCCGGGATCATCCCCCTGCGGCCGCTCGGCATGGGCGAGATCTACGACGGCGCCTTCCGGGCCGTCCGCGCCAACCCGCGCGTGATGTTCGGGCTCGCCGCGCTCGTGGTCACGGTCGCCGTCACCCTCCAGTCCGTCATCCAGTGGTACGTCAAGGGCGTCGTCGCGCCGCAGCTGGCCGACCTGTCCGGAGAGCTGGACCCGTCCGGCCAGATGGGTGTCGCCGACCAGCTGGGCCAGTCCTTCGGGCTGCTCATCGCCGCGCCGGTGACGACGATCGCCTCGACCGTCCTCACCGGGCTGCTCATCGTCTCGGTGAGCCGGTCCGTCCTCGGCCACGTGGCGACGGTCGGCGAGGTCCTGCGCTCGTGGCGGGTGTGGCTCGTCGTCGGGTTCACGTTCCTCAGCGGCCTGGCCGTCGCCGCCGTGCTCGGGGTGCTGGTCGGCGGCGTCGTCCTGCTCGCGGTGAACGACCAGACCGGGCCCGCCGTGGCGCTCGGGCTGCTGGGCGGGCTCGCGTTCGTCGTGGCCGCGGTCTGGTTCTCCACGCGGACGCTGCTGGTGCCTGCGGCACTCATGCTCGAGGGCAAGAAGTTCTGGCCGACGGTGGGCCGGGCGTGGCGGCTCACCCGCGGGAGCTTCTGGCGCCTGCTCGGGATCTACCTGCTGACGTCCTTCCTGGCGGGGATCATCGCGCAGTTCATCCTCTTCCCGGCCACCCTGATCGCCCAGCTGGTGCTGCGGGACCCCAGCGTGACGTCGTTCGGGTCGGTCGTCCTGATCGGCATCGCCACCGTCATCGCGACCACGCTGTCGACCACCTTCGTGTCGTCGGTCGTCGCCCTGCTGTACATCGACGTGCGGATGCGCCGCGAGGGCCTCGACGTCGAGCTGGCGCGCGCCGCGGAGACCACGGCGTGACCCTGCTCGCCCGGGCTGCGGCCGGCGTGCCCGTCGAGCCCGATGCCGCGACCGGGCGGCGCTGGGCGACCGAGGAGCTGCTCGACCCGGTCTACCACCAGCAGCGCTCGCTCCTGCGTCGGCTGCTGGACTGGATCGGCGAGCAGCTGGCGGGCCTGCAGACGCCGGCGGCGCTCAGCCCGGTCGCCGTGCTCGTGGTCGTCGGCGTCGTCCTGGCCGTCGTGGTGGTGGCGTACGTCATCACGGGCCCGGTGCGGCTCTCCCGGCGCGCCTCGTCCGACCGGTCCGTCCTGGCGGCGGACGACGCCCGGACGTCCGCAGAGATCCGTGCGGCCGCCGAGGCCGCCGCCGCCCGGGCCGACTGGTCGCTCGCCGTGCTGGAGCGGTTCCGTGCCGTCGTCCGTGGCCTGGAGGAGCGGACCGTGCTGGACGAGCGAGCAGCCCGGACCGCGCACGAGGCCGCGGTCGCCGCCGCGGCCCGCCTGCCCGCGCTGGGTGAGCAGCTCGTCGCCGCCGGGCGCACGTTCGACGACGTGGCGTACGGCCACGAGCCCGCGACCGCCGACGACGAGCGCCGCCTGCGCGAGCTCGACGTCCGCGTCCGGGACGCACGCCCGTCGGCCGGCGCGGACACGCCCGACACGCTCGTGGCCGCACCCCGATGAGCACACCGACCGTCACCGTGCACGCGCCCGTGGTGGGCGACGGCACCTCCGTGCGCAGCAGGTCGGCACGGCGGTGGCGGCGGCTGCGCTGGCCCCTCGCCCTGCTCGGGCTCGTCGTCGTCGCCGGGATCCTCTCCGCCCTGCCCGAGCCGCGGACCTCGACCCTGACGCTCGCGCCCGACAACCCGGCCGACCTCGGTGCCCGCGCGGCGGCGCAGATCCTCGGGCGCCAGGGCGTGGACGTGCGCTACGTGCGGCACATCGCCGACGTGTCGGCCCTCGCCGCACCCGGGTCGACCGTGCTGGTCGTCGGCGACTACCTGCTCGAGGCGGACCAGGTCGACGCGCTCGACGCGACGGGCGCCGACCTGGTGCTGGTCGACGCGGGCTGGGCGGTCGGCCTGCTCACCGACGCGTTCGCGGCCGGCGGCAGCTCGTCCGGCGCGCCCGAGGTCCGCACGGCGCAGTGCGACGACCCCGACGCCGCCGCGGCCGGCGCCCTCACCGCGAGCGGCTCGCTGCTGGCCACCGGACCCGGCGCCGTGGTCTGCTTCCCGGCCCCCGGCTCGAGCACCGACATCGGCGGCGCCTACGCGGTGGCGCAGGCCGACGGGAGGCGGATCGTCGCGCTGGCCGACGTCGCCCCCCTGACCAACGAGCACCTCGCCGAGGAGGGCAACGCCGCCCTGGTGCTGCGCGCGCTCGGCCGGCACGAGCGGCTGGTCTGGTACATCCCCTCGCTCGACGACGTCGGGGCGGGCGACGCCACCGCCGACCCCGGCCTGGGCGGCCTGGTGCCCCCGGTCGTGCCGGTCCTCGCGCTGCAGCTCGTGCTCGTCGTCGCCGTGGCGGCCGTGTGGCGGGGCCGGCGCCTCGGACGCCTGGTGACGGAGCAGCTCCCCGTCGTGGTGCGGTCCGGTGAGACGACCCGCGGCCGTGGCCGGCTGTACCGGCGCGCCCGGTCCTACGGGCACGCCGCCGCTGCACTGCGCGCCGGCACCGCGGCTCGCAGCGCCGGTCGGCTCGGGCTGCCCCGCTCCGCACCTGCGCCGCTCGTCGTCGACGCCGTCGCGCGTGCCACCCACCGGCAGCCGCAGGACGTCGAGGCGCTGCTCTACGGACCCCCACCGACCGACGACCGCGGGCTGGCCCGGCTGGCCCGTGACCTGGACCATCTCGAGAGCGAGGTTCACCGAACGTGAGCGACCAGAGCCCCCCGTGGGGATCGACTGCACCCACCGCCACCCAGCTGCACGAACCGTCCGAGGAGCTGCGCGCGGCGCTCGGCACGGTCCGCGCCGAGGTGGCCAAGGCCGTCGTCGGGCAGGACGCGGCCGTCAGCGGCCTCGTGATCGCGCTGCTGTGCCGCGGCCACGTGCTGCTCGAGGGCGTCCCGGGGGTGGCCAAGACGCTCCTGGTGCGCGCGCTGTCCGCCGCGCTGGACCTGCAGACCAAGCGCGTGCAGTTCACCCCGGACCTCATGCCCGGTGACGTGACCGGGTCGCTCGTCTACGACGCCCGCACGGCGGAGTTCTCGTTCCGCGAGGGCCCGGTGTTCACCAACCTGCTGCTGGCCGACGAGATCAACCGGACGCCTCCCAAGACCCAGGCGTCGCTGCTCGAGGCGATGGAGGAGCGGCAGGTGTCGGTCGACGGCACCCCGCGCCCGCTGCCGGACCCGTTCCTGGTGATCGCGACGCAGAACCCGGTCGAGTACGAGGGCACGTACACGCTGCCCGAGGCGCAGCTGGACCGGTTCCTGCTCAAGCTCGTGCTGCCGCTGCCGGAGCGCGACGAGGAGATCGAGGTGCTGAGCCGGCACGCCGCCGGGTTCGACCCCCGCGACCTCGCCGGTGCGGGTCTGCGTCCGGTGGCCACCGCGGACATGCTGGCACGCGCGCGGGCGGAGGTCGCCCGGGTGCAGGTCTCCCCCGAGGTGCTGGGCTACGCGGTCGACGTCTGCCGCGCGACGCGGCGGTCGCCGTCGCTGTCGCTCGGCGTCTCCCCCCGGGGTGCCACGGCGCTGCTGGCGACGTCGCGCGCCTGGGCCTGGCTGTCCGGTCGCGGCTACGTGACGCCCGACGACGTCAAGGCGCTCGCCCACCCGACGCTGCGCCACCGCGTCCAGCTGCGCCCGGAGGCAGAGCTCGAGGGCGTGAGCACCGAGAGCGTGCTGGACACCGTGCTGGCGTCCGTCCCCGTCCCCCGCTGACGTGGCGGTCACGTGGCGCGCGGTCGCCCTGGCCGCGGTCGGCCTGGTCGTCGTGCTCCTGGTGCCCGCCACCGGGACGGTGCTGCTGTGGACGCTGCTCGTCGTGGTCGCGTGCGTGGTCGACGCGCTGCTCGCGGCCTCGCCGCGCCGGGTCGGGGTGCGCCGCGAGGTGCCCGCCTCGGTCCGCCTCACCGAGTCGGCCGCCTCGACGCTGACGCTCACCGCGCTAGGTGGGCGACGGCTGCGAGCGCTCGTGCGGGATGCCTGGCCGCCCTCGACCGGCGCGCGGGTCGACCGGCACCGCGTGGACGTGCGCGCGGGTGACGGGGCGCGAGTGCAGACCGTCCTGGTACCTACGCGGCGCGGTGACGCGCACGCCGACCGGGTCACCATCCGCACCTTCGGACCGCTCGGGCTGGCCGGCCGGCAGGCATCGCTCACCGTCCCGGGCCGGCTGCGGGTGCTCCCCGAGTTCGCGTCCCGACGCCACCTGCCCAGCCGGCTCGCCCGGCTCCGGGAGCTCGACGGGCGGGCGGCCGTCCAGGTGCGCGGTCCGGGCACCGAGTTCGACTCCCTGCGCGAGTACGTGATCGGCGACGACGTGCGCTCGATCGACTGGCGTGCGACGGCCCGGCGCTCCGACGTGGTCGTGCGCACGTGGCGGCCGGAGCGCGACCGTCGGGTGCTCATCGTGCTCGACACGGGACGCACGTCGGCCGTGCGCGTGCTGGACGCCCCACGGATCGACGCCTCCATCGAGGCGGCGCTGCTGCTGGCCGCGCTGGCCACCAAGGCGGGCGACCGTGTGGAGCTCCTCGTGCACGACCGCCGGGTACGCGGCCGGGTGGCCAGCGCCACGGGCGCCCGGGTGATGCCGGCGTTCGCGGACACGCTCGCGCTGGCCGACCCGGAGCTGGTCGAGACGGACTGGCCGGCTGTGGTGGCCCAGGTCAGGCAACGGCTGAGCCAGCGCGCCCTCGTGGTCCTGCTCACGGCGCTCGACCCCGCGGCGATCGAGCAGGGTCTGCTCGGCGTGATCGGACAGCTCACGGAGCGGCACCAGGTGGTCCTGGCGTCGGTGTCGGACCCCGAGGTGCACACGCTGCGCACCTCCCGGACCGACGCCGCGGCGCTGTTCGACGCCGCCGCGGCCGAGCGCGTGGGGCTGGAGCGCGCCGCCGTCGCGGTGCGGCTGCGCCAGCGCGGGGCGGAGGTGGTCGACGCCCTGCCCGACGACCTCGCACCCCGGCTCGCCGACACCTACCTCGCCCTGAAGGCCACAGGCCGGCTGTGACGTCCGTGGGCGGGCGCCGGTAGGTTCCGCCTGTGCCCGAGCTGCTCACCCGCACCCACCTCAACCGCGCGCTCCTGGCCCGCCAGCACCTGCTGGCGCGGCACCCGGGTCCCGCGCTCGAGGTCGTGGACCACCTGGTGGGCCTGCAGGCGCAGAACGCCTGGTCGCCCTACGTCGGTCTGTGGAGCCGGGTCGCGGGGTTCCGCACCGACGAGCTCGCCGACGCGTTCTGGGACCGCACCGTCGCGCGCATCGTCGTCATGCGCAGCACCATCCACCTCGTGACGGCCGCCGACGCCCTGCTGCTGCCCGGGCTGATCGCCCCGCTGCACGCCAAGGACCTGCTGGTCAACGCCCAGCACAGTGCCGCGCTGCGCACGCTCGACATCGACGAGCTCACCGCGACCGCCCGGGACCTCGTAGAGGCCGAGCCGCGGGTGACCACGGAGCTCGGACGGCTGCTGGCCGAGCGGTGGCCGGGCGTGGCACCGGGCACGCTCGCGTACGCCGCCCGGGCGACGCTCCCGCTGGTGCAGGTACCGCCGCGCGGGGTGTGGGGCCGGTCGGGGGCCACCACGTGGACGACCGCGTGGTCCTGGTTCGGTCCGGAGCGCACCGCCGCCGCCCCGGACCTCGCGGACCCCGTCGTGCTCGCGGCGGAGCAGGAGCGGCTCGTGCGGCGCTACCTCAGGGCGTTCGGTCCCGCCTCCGTCGCCGATCTGCAGAGCTGGTCGGGACTCACCGGGCTGCGCGCGGTGGTGGACCGCCTCGACCTCGTCCGGTACCGCGCCGAGCCGTCGCCCGGAGCGGTCCGCGAGCGCGAGCTGCTCGACGTGCCGGGCGCCCCGCTGCCGGACCCCGACGCGCCCGCCCCCGTCCGGTTCCTGCCCGACTACGACAACGTGCTGCTGGGGCACGCGGACCGCTCCCGGATCATCTCGCCCGAGCACCGGCCGTACCTCGCCAGCCCGAACGGCGTCGTGCCGGCCACGTTCCTGCTGGACGGCCGGGTGGCGGGGACGTGGAGCGTGGCGCGGGGCCCCCCGCCCCCCCGCCCCCGGCCCCGCCCCCGGCGGCCCGGGGGCCCCCCGCCCGCCCGGCACCGGGCGGGGGGGGACGGCCGGGTGGCGGGGACGTGGAGCGTGCCGCGGGACCCCAGGCCCCGCGGCACCGTCACGCTCACCGTGCGACCGTTCGCCCGCCCGACCGCCGTCCAGCGCGAGGAGCTGCAGGCCGAGGCGGAGAGCCTGGTCGACCTCATGGCGTCGGGCGCCGACGAGCGCCGGGCCGTGGTGGTGGACCCGGCCTGATCAGCCGGCGGTGGCCAGCACGTAGCCGGCGCGGTCCGCCTCGAGGTCACCGGTGTGCCCTGCGCGGACCGCCCGGCGCCCCAGCACGAGGGTGTAGGTCCAGAAGGCCGCCAGGGCGCTCGCCCCGATGGCGGCCTTGACCGGCCACGGCAGGCCCGAGCCGGTGACGAACCCCTCGATGACGCCGGAGACGGCGAGCACGCCCACCAGCCCGATGGCCACGGTGAACAGCGCGCGCGCCTCCTGCGCGAGCGCCACGCTGCGCGTGCGGGGACCCGGGTCGATCCAGGTCCAGAAGATGCGCAGCCCGGCGGCACCGGCGACGAACACCGCCGTCAGCTCGAGCAGCCCGTGCGGGGCGATGAGCTGCAGGAACACGTCCAGGTGCCCGTGCGCGGCCATCATGCCGCCGGCGGCACCGACGCTGATCGCGTTGCTCACCTGGAAGTACACCGGGAGGATCCCCGTGATGCCCGTGGCGACGCAGACCGCGGTCAGCCAGGCGTTGTTGGTCCACACCATCGCGGCGAACCCCGCCCCGGGCGAGTAGTACTCCGCGAAGGACTCCTCGACGTACTCCTGCTGCTGGCTCGGGGTCCCCATCGACGCCAGCGCCTCGGGCTGCGTGGCCACCCAGACGCCGGCCGTCACCGCCAGCACCACGAACGCCACCATGACGCCCACCGTCCACCACCGGATCCGGTAGAGGGCGGCGGGCAGCGCGACCGTGACGAACGCCGTGACGTCGCGCCAGCTGGGCTCGTGCGTGCCGGAGATCGCGGCCCGCGCGCGGCCCACCAGCATCGACAGCCGGGTCACCATCTCCGGGTCGGGGGCTGCCGACCGCACGCTGGACAGGTCGGTGGCGACCGCCTGGTAGAGGCGCACCAGCTCGTCCGCGTCGGCACCGGTCCGGCGGCGCTGCCGCACCAGCTGGTCGAGCCGCGCCCAGTCGGCCGAGCGTGCGCGCTCGAAGGCGTCCAGGTCCATGCCGCACAGCCTGCCATCCCTGCGGCCGCGCACCGGTTAACCTGCCCAGCATGGACGGCATCATCACGGGCGAAGGCGTCCTGCTCGACTCGCGGCCCACGTCCGCGGCCACCCGCCTGCTGGCGGCGCTGCTGGACCTGCTGGTCCTCGGCGTCGGCGTGCTGGTGCTCAGCATCGCGGTGGGGGTGTTCGGCTCGGCGCCGTCCGAGGAGGTGACGCGGATCCTGTCCGTCGTCCTGCTGGCGACCGTCATGGTCGTGCTCCCGACGACCGTGGAGACGCTGACCCGGGGCCGGTCCCTGGGCAAGAAGGCGATGGGGATCCGCGTCGTGCGCGACGACGGCGGCCCCCTGGTGTTCCGGCAGGCGCTCGTGCGCGCGCTGGTCGGCGTCGTCGAGCTGTGGCTCACGCTCGGCACCGTCGCCCTGATCAGCTCGATCGTGCACCCGCAGGGCAAGCGCGTCGGCGACATCCTGGCGGGCACCTACGCGGTGCGCGTGCGTGGGGCGGCGAAGGTGCGCACGCCGGTCACGATGCCGCCGCAGCTCGCCGGCTGGGCGCACGGGGCGGACCTCGCGCGCCTGCCCGACGGCCTGGCCCTCGCGGTCCGGCAGTTCCTCGGCCGCACCACGTCCCTGCACCCCGCCTCACGGGTGCAGCTGGGGTCCCAGCTGACCGCCGAGGTGCAGCGCTACGTCAACCCGCTGCCGCCGCTCGGCACCCACCCGGAGGCGTTCCTCGCCGCGGTCCTCGCCGAGCGCCGCGACCGCGAGCTCGGCGCCCGGCTGCGGGCGGACCAGCGGGACGCCGCGGAGTCGGCGCAGCTGCACCGACTCCCCCACGGCGTCCCGGACCCCGCTCAGTAGCGGTAGTGATCCGGCTTGTACGGGCCGGACGCGTCGATCCCCAGGTACTCGGCCTGCTCCTTGGTGAGCTCGGTGAGCCGCACCCCGAGGGCGTCGAGGTGCAGCCGCGCCACCTTCTCGTCCAGGACCTTGGGCAGCCGGTACACCTCGCGGGCGTACTCCTCGGGCTTGGTGAACAGCTCGATCTGACCGATCACCTGGTTGGAGAACGAGTTGCTCATGACGAACGACGGGTGGCCGGTCGCGTTGCCGAGGTTGAGCAGGCGGCCCTCCGAGAGCACGATGATCGACCGCTCGGGTCGGTCGTCGTCGCCTGTGCCCGCCGGGAACGTCCACTCGTGCACCTGCGGCTTGATCTCCGTGCGCGTGATCCCCGGCACCGCAGCAAGCCCCGCCATGTCGATCTCGTTGTCGAAGTGGCCGATGTTGCCGACGACCGCCTTGTTCTTCATCCGGGCCATCTGGGCGGCGGAGACGACGTCCTTGTTGCCGGTGGTGGTGATGACGAAGTCGGCCTGGTCGATGACGTCGTCCAGGCGCGCCACCTGGTACCCGTCCATCGCCGCCTGGAGCGCGCAGATCGGGTCCACCTCGGAGATGATCACCCGCGCACCCTGGCCCCGGAACGCCTCCGCGGCCCCCTTGCCGACGTCCCCGTAGCCGGCGACGAACGCCACCTTGCCACCCATGAGCACGTCGGTGGCGCGGTTGATCCCGTCGGGCAGCGAGTGGCGGATGCCGTACTTGTTGTCGAACTTCGACTTGGTGACGGAGTCGTTGACGTTGATGGCGGGGAACAGCAGGCTCCCCGCCTCCGCCAGCTGGTAGAGCCGGTGCACCCCCGTGGTCGTCTCCTCGGTGACGCCCACGATGTCCGCGGCGATCGTCGTCCAGCGCTGCGGGTCGGCGGCCAGCGAGCGGCGCAGCGTGCCCAGGATGACCGTCAGCTCCTCGGAGTAGCCCGGCTCGCCCGCACGAGGGTCGGACGGCACCGCTCCGGCGGCCTCGTACTCGACACCCTTGTGCACCAGGAGCGTCGCATCACCGCCGTCGTCGAGGATCATGTTCGGACCCGCGCCGCCGGGCCACACGAGGATCTGCTCGGTGCACTCCCAGTACTCGTCGAGGGACTCGCCCTTCCACGCGAACACCGGCACGCCGGAGGGCGCCTCGACGGAGCCGAGCGGGCCGACGGCGACCGCTGCGGCAGCCTCGTCCTGCGTCGAGAAGATGTTGCACGACGCCCAGCGGACCTGCGCACCGAGGGCCACCAGGGTCTCGATGAGCACCGCGGTCTGCACCGTCATGTGCAGGGAGCCGGCGATGCGGGCACCGGCGAGGGGCTGGGTGGGGCCGAACTCGTCCCGCAGGGCCATGAGGCCGGGCATCTCGTGCTCGGCGAGGCGGATCTGGTGGCGGCCCGCCTCGGCCAGGGACAGGTCACGGACCTTGTACTGGCCGGGAAGCTCGGAGAACGACGTGGTCACAGACATCTCACTCCTGGGGTGCGCGTGCGGTGGGCGTGACGGCCGGGGGCTCTCGCCCTCGTCGTGCGCGCCGGCGCGACCCCTCTCGGTCTGCGGGCATCACCCACGCCGTCCCGGACATGCTAGCCCGGGGTGACCCGCGTCACACGGCGTTCGTCGGCACGCCCTCGGTGACGAGCAGGACGGGGATGCCGTCGCGCACCGGATAGGCCAGCGGGTTGTCCGGGTCGGTGGAGACCAGGGTCGGCTCGCCGTCCGGACCGACGCCGTCGACCAGCGTGGCGCCCGTCACCGGGCAGCGCAGCAGCTCGCGGGCCCACGGCTCCAGCGTGCGTCCCTGCTCCTGGCCGGCCATCAGGACTGCCCGTCCTGGCGGACCAGCGCGAGCACGTCGTCGCGGACCTTCTCCATGATGTCCTCGTCAGCCGCCTCGACGTTGAGCCGCAGCAGCGGCTCGGTGTTGGACGCCCGCAGGTTGAACCACCACTGCGGGTGCCCGTCCCAGTGCGACACGGTGAGGCCGTCCAGCTCGTCGACCTGGACCGGCCCGGCGCCCTGCTGCGTCACGTACGCCTCGATCACCCGCTCGCGCGCCGCCGCCACGTCCGCGACCCGGGAGTTGATCTCCCCGCTCGCGGAGTACGGCTGGAACTGCTCGGACAGCGCGGACAGGGGGTGCGGCTGGCCACCCAGCGCCGCGAGCACGTGCATCGCCGCGAGCATGCCGGTGTCCGCGAAGAAGAAGTCGCGGAAGTAGTAGTGCGCGCTGTGCTCGCCCCCGAACACCGCGTCGTGCTCGGCCATCTGCGCCTTGATGAACGAGTGGCCGACCCGGGTGCGGACCGTCGTGGCCCCGGCCGCGCGCAGCAGGTCCGGCACCACCTGGGACGTGATGAGGTTGTGGATCACGGTCGGCGTGCGACCGGCGGCGCGCTCGCGCTCCACCTCCCGCAGCCCGACCAGCGCGGTGATGGCCGACGGGCTCACCGGGTCGCCGTTCTCGTCGATGACGAAGCAGCGGTCCGCGTCGCCGTCGAACGCGAGCCCCAGGTCGGCGCCGTGCTCGACGACCGCCGCCTGCAGGTCCCGCAGGTTCTCGGGCTCGAGGGGGTTGGCCTCGTGGTTGGGGAACGTGCCGTCCAGCTCGAAGTACAGCGGCACGACGTCGAGCGGCAGCTCGGGCAGCCCCGCCCCCGTGCCGAGAACGGCCGGGGCGGTGAAGCCACCCATGCCGTTGCCGGCGTCGACGACGACCTTGAGCGGCCGGATGCCCGACAGGTCCACCAGCGAGCGCAGGAACGAGGCGTACTCGGCGAGCATGTCGCGGTCCTCGACCGTGCCGCGCTGCGCGGCGTCGACCTCGGGCACGGCGCCGGCGAGGTAGTCGCCCGCCAGCTCCCGCACCGTCGTCAGGCCGCTGTCCTGGCCCACCGGCCGGGCGCCCGCGCGGCACAGCTTGATGCCGTTGTACTGCGCCGGGTTGTGGCTCGCCGTGAACATGGCGCCGGGGATGCCGAGCGCGCCGGACGCGAAGTACAGGCCGTCGGTCGACGCGAGGCCGATCCGGATCACGTCGACGCCCCTCCCTGCCAGCCCGTCGGCGAACGCCGCGACCAGCTCGGGGCCCGAGGGGCGCATGTCGTTGGCGATGACCACCCGCGGGTGGTCGGTCGCCTCGGGGAGCACCACGACGTCGGCGAACGCCGCGCCGATCGCCCGCGCGACGGCGGGGTTCAGCTCCTCGGGGACCACGCCCCGGACGTCGTAGGCCTTGATGAGGGCAGACAGATCGACACGGTCGGCTGCAGGGGAGGTCACGCGGTGATCGTACCCGGGGCACCCCGGCGCCACGGCCGGACGCCCGCGGTGGCGTCAGGCGCCGCCGACGACGTCGTCACGGTCCAGCGGGACCCCGGAGCCGTCCAGCGGGAACCAGTTGCGCTGCTCGCACGCGGGGCAGGAGACGAAGACCACCTGACGGCCGTCCGTGAGCGCCATGCGGATCCGGGTCAGGTCGGCCTCCCCGCAGCGCAGGCACGCGGCCGTGCCGGGGACGCCGGCGCCCATCGGCTGGCTGATCGACCCGAGCGGCTCGGACGCCCGCTCGGCGCGGGCGCGCGCGGCGTCCCCCTTGCGACGAGCCACGTCAGCCCTCTCCCCGCAGCACGCGCAGGTGCCCACGGCGAGGAGCCTCGTCGAGCAGGGCGCCGACGGCCTCCGGCAGGCCGACCGGCTCGGGTACGGTCCGTCGGCCGACCTCCCGGACGGCGTCGGCCAGCGCCAGCAGGTCGTCATGGCTGGGCGGCGCGGCCGTGAACTCGGGCGTGAGCCGCACGACCTCCCAGCCGCGCGGGGCCGTGAGGCGCTCGGCGTGCTCGACGCACAGGTCGTACGAGTGCGGCTCGGCGTGCTGCGACAGCGGCCCCAGCACGGCGGTCGAGTCGGCGTACACATACGTCAGCGTGGCCACGGCCGCACGGCCACAGGCCGTGCGCGAGCACTGCCTCACGGATCTCACGCGCTGACGGTACCCCCGGCCGCCGACGGGCCGTGCCCCCCACGCCGTCACCCGTCCGCGATCTACAGTGCAGAGGTGAGCTCCGCACCTCCGCCGCCCGCCCGCCGCACCCCCGGCGTCGGCCGCCGCACGCTGGCGCTGCCCACGACGGCCGTCGTCCCGCTGCGTCGCCGCGACCGGCGCGGGCGCGGACCCCGCGGGCCGCTGCTGCCGAGCACGATGCCCGCGTACCGCACCCGCGCCGAGCGCTTCGACGACCTCGTCCTGGACGCCGTCGAGCGGATCGAGCGGGTCTGGGCGCGCCAGCTGGAGGGCACCGAGTTCGCCGTCGAGGACGTGCCGCCGTCCAGCCCCGCCCCGTGGGAGCAAGGGGGCGTCCCCCTGGGCCGCTACTTCCCCGCCGACGCCGGGCTGCCGGCCCGGATCGTGGTCTACCGCCGGCCGGTGGAGTCGCGGGCCACCGACGCCCTCGACCTCGCCGACCTCGTGCGCGACGTCGTCGTCGAGCAGGTGGCCCACCTGCTCGGGCGCTCGCCGGAGGACGTGGACCCCCAGTACGGCGATGCCCACTAGCCTGTCCGCACGATGAGCACCCCCGTCCCGCCCCCGCCCGAGCCGCCGCCGCTGGTCCGCGTCGTCTGCGTCGTCTTCCACCCCGGCGAGGAGCTCGCGACGTTCGCCCGCACGCTGGCGTCCGCGTCGGCGTCGCCGGTGGAGCTGGTGATCGTGGACAACGGCTCGGACCCCGGCGTGTCCCAGGCGGTCGCCGACCGGTACGGCGCGCGGCTCGTCGCGAGCGGCGAGAACCTCGGCTACGGCGGGGGCGCCAACCTGGGCGCGGCCGGTGCCCGGGCGCCGTGGATCCTCGTGGCCAACTCCGACATCGAGTTCCCGCCCGGGTCGCTCGACGCGCTGGTCGCCGCCGGTGAGGCCGCCCCCACGGCGGGGTCCGTCGGCCCGGCCCTGCTCAACACCGACGGAAGCGTCTACCCCTCCGCCCGCGAGCTGCCGTCCCTCACGCAGGGTGCGGGGCACGCGCTGTTCGTGCGGCTGTGGCCGGGCAACCCCTGGACGCGCCGGTACCAGGCCCGGCAGTCCAGCGCCGGTGGCCAGCGGCCCGCCGGGTGGCTCTCCGGCGCGTGCCTGTTGGTCCGCCGGGAGGCGTTCGAGGCGCTGGGCGGATTCGACGACGGCTACTTCATGTTCTTCGAGGACGTCGACCTGGGCGAGCGCCTCGGCCGCGCCGGCTGGGTCAACCTCTACGTCCCCCAGGTGCAGGTCACGCACGTGGGCGGCACGTCGTGGCGGGCCACCCCCGCGCCGATGATCTCCGCGCACCACGCGAGCGCCGCCCGGTATGTGCACCGTCGCTACCCGCGGTGGTACCAGTGGCCGGTCCGGCAGGCGGCGGCGCTCGGCCTGCGGCTGCGGGAGCGGGCGGAGCTGCGCGCGGCGGGCTGAGTCAGCGGGTGCCGAGGCGGGGGTCCTGCCGGACCGCCACGTCGGCGGCCGCACGCGGCACGGGCACCGGGTCCAGCACCGACAGGAGCACCCCGTCGGGCTGGAGGACCGCGGCGACCAGGGCCCACGAGAGCTCGACCGTGGAGCCGTCCTGCGTCACCAGGTCCACGCCCGCCACGCCGACCGGCTGGCCGGGCGCAGCGGTCGGGACGGCGGGATCGGGCGCCGTGAGCGCCCCGGTGCCGGTGGCGACGTCGTCGACCCACCAGGCACCCGTGGTCCCGGCCTGCAGCCGCAGCGGCCGTTCGGCGAGCACCACGCCGTCCACGCCCAGGATGCGCACGGTGCCGGTCGCGGCCCCGTCCGCCCCGAGGTCGGAGCCTGCCGGCACGGCGCCGATCACGAGCAGGCCGCGCGTGTCGGTGGGGACAGCCACGACACCGCTGCGGCCGGTCTCGCTCGACGCGGACCAGGCGCGCTCGACGCTCGGGATGTCGTCCAGCTCGCCGACGGCGCCCGGGCGGACCACCACGGCGGACGCCACGAGCGGCTGGTCGGCGTCGACGACCGCGGTGTACGCGCCCGCGGCCAGCCCGCCGAGCGGGACGTCCGTGACCGCGCCGGGCTCCAGCACGAGCGCGTCGGCACCGGGCAGCTCCGTGACCCCTCCCGGTCCCAGCAGCGTGACGCGGGCGGTGGCGCCCACGGTGCCGGGCACCAGGAGCCGCAGGGCGGAGACGGTCGTGTCGCCGGCCGCCGAGGCCGCCACGGAGACCCCGGGGACCACCTGCCGTCGTGACGGGGAGGCGCCCGGCACCACCAGGTCGGTCCCCGCGGGCGTGAACCCGTCGAGCGCGGAGTCCTGGACATGCACCCCGACGCGGCCACCGGTCGCGGACACGTGCACCGCGAGGCGCCGCTGCTCGGCCGCGATCCCGCCGAGGACGACCACGCGGGAGGCGCCGGGGGCGACGAGGTACCGCTCGCCGGTGAGGTCCACGGCTCCGGACGGCCCCCAGATCTCGACGGTGACCTCGGCCGGCGTCGACCCGGCGTTGTCGAGCACGAGCTGGGCCGTGCTGGACAGGTCGGTGGCGCCGCCGAGCAGCCACGCGTCCGCCGTCGGCTGCTGGCAGGAGGAGGCAGCCAGTCCCCGGAGGTCTCCGGCCGTCACCAGACCGGCGCTCGCCGCGGCCACGCGCGCCGGCGCCGCCCCCGGCTCCGCGCGAACCACGAGGGGGCCCGTGACGCCGCCGACGACCGCGGAGTCTCCCCCGGCGTCCAGCGTCGCCGACACGCTCGACCGGTCGAGCGGCCCGACCGCGCCCGCAGCGCTGGCGTCTCGCTCGGGCACGGACGTCACCGCGGTGAGGGTGGTGATCGGGTCGACCGGCGTCGGGTCGAACGCCGAGTCCCCCCGGCCGGTGTCGTCGGGCTGGATGAGGGCGCCGGCGCAGACGAGCGTCGAGGCCGCCGGAGCCACGGCCACCCGGCCTGGCGCGACGCTCGTGCGCTCGTCGCCGGGCAGCCGTGCACCGGCGACGACCACCCCGACGGTCAGGCCGAGCACCGCGAGCCCGGAGACCGTACGTGCGGTCCTGCCCAGCCACACGCGCCGCCGGCGCGGGACCTCGACGACCTCGCTGCCGGTCATGACCGTCCTCCCCGCCGGCGGCGCACCGGCACCGCCAGCAGGACGGTGACGAGCGCGACCAGACCCTGGACGGCGAGCCACGGGGTCCGGTCGGGGCCGTCGTACCGGACCACCAGCTCGCCCCCGTCCGCACCGATCGCGAAGGCCTGCCGCCACCCGGCGTCGACCGACCGCAGCGAGCGCCCGTCCAGCCACGCGTGCCACCGCGGGTCCGCGCGCTCGGCGAGCACGACGAGTCGCTGCGGGTCCCCCGCGGGGACCGCCGCGTCGACCGCACGGTCCGCCGACGGCACGGCCACGGCTGCAGCCGTGGGGTCCGACAC
>NZ_CAURTV010000084.1:0-15645 GCF_963527515.1 uncultured Cellulomonas sp.
GCGCCTGGGTGGCCGGCGCCGGCGAGGCGCTCGGCGCGATCGCCGACGCCACCGGTGCGCTGACGACGACGACGGCGCTCGGCCGCGGGGTGTTCCCCCGGCCCGAGTTCGACCTCGGCGTCGCCGGCGGGTTCGGCGCCACGGAGGCGATGGAGCTCGTCCGGCAGGCCGACGTCGCGGTCGTCGTGGGCGCCTCCCTCAACCAGTTCACGATGCGGTTCGGTGACCTCTTCGCTCCCGGCTGCCGCGTGTTCCAGGTCGACGTCGCGCCGGCGGCGACCCACCCGCACGTCGGCGGCTACGTCCGGGGGGACGCCGCGGTCGTCGCTCGGGCGATCCTCAAGGAGCTCGACGGGGGCGCGCCCAGCGGCTGGCGGGAGTCGGTGGACCTCGCGGCCGCACGACGCCAGGAGCCCGGTGACGGGACCGCGGCGGACGGGCGCCTCGACCCGCGCTCGGCCGCGGCCCGCCTGGCCGAGCTGCTGCCCGAGGACCGCGTGGTCGTCTCGGACGGCGGGCACTTCCTCGGCTGGTCGAACATGTACTGGCCGGTGGCCGCGCCGGACCGGATGGTGATGGTGGGCACCGCCTTCCAAGCGATCGGGCTCGGGTTCCCCAGCGTGGTCGGTGCGGCGCTGGCCCGGCCGGAGGCGACGGTGGTCCTGACCACCGGCGACGGCGGCGGGCTCATGGCCCTGTCGGACCTCGAGTCGGCGGTGCGGGTCGCGGGCGGCCGCGGGATCGCGGTCGTCTGGAACGACGGTGCGTACAGCGCCGAGATGCACCTGTACGGACGCAAGGGCCTGGACCGGGAGCCGATGCTCATCCCGGACGTGGACTTCGCCGGTGTCGCCACAGCGCTCGGGGCCCAGGGCGTCTCCGTCCGGACCGTGGAGGACCTCGACGTGCTGGCCACGTGGCGTGCCAGCCCGATGACGGAGCGCCCGTTCCTGCTGCTCGACCTGCGCGTCTCCGGCACCGTGGTCGCACCGTTCTGGGAGGAGATCTCCCGCGCGAGCGGCTGACCGTCGCACTGGCTCTTCCACCACACGGGCGAGGAAGCTCATGACTCAGGACAGCACGGACGAACGGTTCTCCGGCCTGCCCGCACGGCCCGGGAAGATCGTCGCGGTCCACCTCAGCTACGCGTCGCGCGCCGACCAGCGCGGCCGCCGACCGGTGCACCCCTCGTACTTCCTCAAGCCCTCCAGCTCCGTGGCGGCGTCCGGCGGCACCGTCGAGCGTCCGCTCGGCACCGAGCTGCTCGCGTTCGAGGGCGAGATCGCGCTCGTCATCGGCAGCACCGCGAGGCGCGTCCCCCTGGACCGGGCCTGGGAGCACGTCGCCTGGGTCACGGCCGCGAACGACCTCGGGCTGTACGACCTGCGCGCCAACGACAAGGGGTCCAACGTCCGGTCCAAGGGCGGCGACGGGTTCACCCCGGTCGGCCCGGACCTCCTCGACGCCCGAGCGGTCGATCCACGTGCGCTCCGGCTGCGCACCTGGGTCAACGGTGAGCTCCGCCAGGACGACACGACCGCGGGGCTCCTCTTCCCGCTCCCCCAGGTGGTGGCCGACCTCTCGCAGCACCTCACGCTCGAGCCCGGTGACGTCATCCTCACCGGGACGCCCGCCGGCTCCTCCGTCGTCGGCCCCGGAGACGTGGTCGAGGTCGAGGTCGACGTGCCCGGAGGGCCCACCTCCGGACGGCTCGTGACGACCGTCATCGAGGGACCACACGCGTTCGACGCCGCGCTGGGGTCGCTCCCCGCGGTCGACGACCGGCAGCGTGCGGAGGCCTGGGGCCGGGAGCCGTTCCGCCTGACCGCCGAGCTGCGCGAGAAGCTCGGCCGGACCCCCGTCGCCGCACTGAGCGCGCAGCTGCGCAAGCGCGGGCTCGACCAGGTGACCATCGACGGCGTCCACCCGATGCACCCCGACGGCACCCTCGTCGGCACCGCGCGAACCCTGCGGCTCGTGCCGGCTCGCGAGGACCTGTTCGCCCGCCACGGCGGCGGCCACAACGCCCAGAAGCGCGCGTTCGACACGGTCGGCGAGGGCGAGGTCCTGGTCATCGAGGCGCGCGGCGAGGCCGGGTCCGGCACGTTCGGCGACATCCTCGCGCTGCGCGCCCACGTCCGCGGCGCAGCCGGCATCGTCACCGACGGCGGCGTCCGCGACCACGCCGCGGTCGCCGCGGTCGGTATCCCCGTCTACTCCGCCGGTGCCCACCCCGCCGTCCTGGGTCGCCGGCACGTGCCGTGGGACGTCGACGTCGCGGTTGCCTGCGGGGGGACGACCGTCGAACCCGGCGACGTCCTGGTCGGCGACGGCGACGGCGTCGTGGTCATCCCGCCCGCCCTCGTCGAGGAGGTCGTCGACGCCGCCCTCGCCCAGGAGGAGGAGGACGGCTGGATCGCCCAGCAGGTGGCCGCGGGGCACCCGGTCGACGGGCTCTTCCCGATGGACCCGGCCTGGAGAGCGAGGTTCGACGCATGGCGCGCGAGCAGGTGAGCCCGCCGCGGAGCAAGTCGCGGAGCAAGTCGCAGCACGCGTACCACTGGCTCAAGGAGCGGATCGCCGGCGAGGAGCTCACCCCGGGGTACCGGCTCGTCCTCGCGTCGATCGCGCACGAGCTCGGCATGAGCGTCGTGCCGGTGCGGGAGGCGATCCGCCAGCTCGAGGCGGAGGGCCTCGTGACGTTCGAGCGGAACGTCGGGGCGCGCGTGTCGATGATCGACGACACCCAGTACCGGCACAGCATGGAGACGCTCGCGCTGCTCGAGGGGGCGGCGACGGCACTCGCGGCACGGCACCTCACCACCGACGACCTCCGGCGGGCGCGCGACCTCAACCGCCGGTTGGTCGAGTCGCTCGACGACTTCGACCCGAGGCTCTTCACGTCCGTCAACCACGCGTTCCACCTGGTGCTCTTCGCCCCCTGCCCGAACGCGCGGCTGCTCGCGCTCGTCGAGGCCGAGTGGGTCCGGCTGGGACACCTGCGCGACTCCACGTTCAGCTTCGTGCCCGGACGCGCGCAGGAGTCGGTGCGTGAGCACGAGGTCCTGCTCGACCTCGTCGGGGCCGGTGCCCCCCTGGCCGACATCGAGCGGGCCGCCCGTGCGCACCGCTCGGCCACGCTCGCCGCCTTCCTCAGCCACGAGCACCCCGACGGCGTCACCACCGCACCCTGAGAGGCAACGCCCATGCCCGCCGACCTTCCCGACCGCCTCCAGCACTACATCGGCGGCGAGCACGTCGACTCCGCGGACAGCTCGACCTTCGCGGTCCTCGACCCGGTCTCGAACGAGACGTACCTGCACGCCGCCGCCGGCAAGAAGGCCGACGTCGACCGGGCCGTCGCCGCCGCGCGGCACGCGTTCGAGGAGGGCCCGTGGCCGCACCTGCTGCCGCGCGAGCGGTCGCGGGTCCTGCACCGGGTGGCGGACATCGTCGAGTCGCGCGATGCCCGGCTCGCCGAGCTCGAGAGCTTCGACTCCGGCCTGCCGATCACCCAGGCCCTCGGCCAGGCGCGCCGGGCGGCGGAGAACTTCCGCTTCTTCGCGGACCTGGTGGTCGCCCAGGCCGACGACGCCTACAAGGTCCCGGGGCGCCAGCTCAACTACGTCAACCGCAAGCCGATCGGCGTCGCGGGGCTGATCACGCCGTGGAACACCCCGTTCATGCTCGAGTCCTGGAAGCTCGGACCGGCGCTGGCCACCGGCAACACCGTGGTGCTCAAGCCGGCGGAGTTCACGCCCCTGTCGGCCTCCCTCTGGGCCGGCATCTTCGAGGAGGCCGGCGTCCCCACGGGCGTGTTCAACCTCGTGCACGGGCTCGGCGAGGAGGCGGGCGACGCGCTCGTCAGGCACCCGGACGTGCCCCTGATCTCGTTCACCGGCGAGAGCCGGACCGGGCAGCTCATCTTCGCCAACGCGGCGCCGCACCTGAAGGGCCTCTCGATGGAGCTCGGGGGGAAGTCCCCCGCGGTCGTGTTCGCCGACGCCGACCTCGGGGCGGCGATCGACGCGACGATCTTCGGGGTGTTCTCGCTCAACGGCGAACGGTGCACCGCAGGCAGCCGGATCCTGGTCCAGCGCGAGATCTACGACGAGTTCGTCGACCGCTACGCCGCCCAGGCGTCGCGGGTCGTCGTCGGCCCCCCGCACGAGGCCGCCACCGAGGTCGGCGCTCTGGTGCACCCGGAGCACTACGAGAAGGTCATGGGCTACATCGAGATCGGCCGTACGGAAGGTCGCCTCGTCGCCGGCGGCGGGCGGCCCGACGGCTTCCCGACCGGCAACTACGTCGCGCCCACGGTGTTCGCCGACGTCCCGCCCGACGCCCGGATCTTCCAGGAGGAGATCTTCGGCCCGGTCGTCGCCATCACGCCGTTCGACACCGACGAGGAGGCTCTCGCGCTGGCCAACGGCGTCCAGTACGGCCTCGCCGCGTACGTGTGGACCAACGACCTGCGGCGGGCGCACACGTTCGCCCAGGCGCTCGACGTGGGCATGGTCTGGCTCAACAGCAACAACGTCCGTGACCTGCGCACCCCGTTCGGAGGCGTCAAGGCCTCGGGCCTCGGCCACGAGGGCGGGTACCGGTCGATCGACTTCTACACGCACCAGCAGGCCGTGCACGTCACGCTCGGCGAGGCGCACCATCCGACCTTCGGCAAAGGACACTGACGTGACCGCGACGCCCCTGACCCCTGGCGGACCCGAGCCCGTGGTGACGCCCGAGGACCCCGTGCGGGCGGCCGACCCGATCCCGACACCGTCCTCGCCCCCGCCGGACATCCTGCGTGCAGCGTCCATGGAGCTCGTGGTCACCGACCTCGCCGCGTCGCGGCACTTCTACGTCGACGTCCTCGGTCTCGTCGTCACCGAGGAGGACCGCGAGACCGTCTCCCTGCGCACCTACGAGGAGTTCATCCACCACAACCTCGTCCTGCGACAGGGCCCGGTGGCCGCGGCCGCGGCCCTCTCGTACCGCGTCCGCTCCCCCGGTGACCTGGACCGGGCGGTCGCGTTCTACCGCGAGCTCGGATGCCGGGTCGAGCGGCGCAGGGAGGGCTTCGCCACTGGCTTCGGGGACACCGTCCGCGTGCAGGACCCCCTCGGGTTCCCCTACGAGTTCTTCCACGACGTCGAGCACGTCGAGCGGCTCGCGTGGCGCTACGACCTGTACACGCCGGGCACCCTGGTGCGCCTCGACCACTTCAACCAGGTCACCCCCGACGTGCCGCGCGCCGTGCAGCACCTGGAGGACCTCGGCTTCCGGGTGACCGAGGACATCCAGGACGAGGCGGGGACCACCTACGCGGCGTGGCTGCGCCGCAAGCCGACCGTGCACGACACCGCGATGACGGGCGGGAACGGCCCCCGCATGCACCACGTCGCGTTCGCCACCCACGAGAAGCACAACATCCTGGCGATCTGCGACAAGCTCGGCGCGCTGCGGATGTCCGACCGGATCGAGCGCGGACCCGGCCGGCACGGCGTGTCCAACGCGTTCTACCTGTACCTGCGCGACCCGGACGGGCACCGCGTGGAGATCTACACGCAGGACTACTACACCGGCGATCCCGACAACCCCGTGGTGACCTGGGACGTGCACGACAACCAGCGCCGCGACTGGTGGGGCAACCCCGTCGTGCCGTCCTGGTACACCGAGGCGTCCCTGGTGCTGGACTTGGACGGCAACCCGCAGCCGGTCCTCGCCCGCACGGACACCAGCGAGATGGCCGTGACGATCGGGGCCGACGGGTTCTCCTACACGCGCAAGGGCGACGAGCCCGACGAGCTGCCGAGCTGGAAGCAGGGCGAGTACAAGCTGGGGCACCAGCTGTGAGCGACGGGCTGCCCGCCGAGACCCTGACGGCGATCGCCGACGAGCTCGCCGCGGCGGAGCGCGACCGGAGCACGGTGCCGCTGCTCACCGCGCGCCACCCCGGCATGACCGTCGAGGACGCGTACGCGGTGCAGCGCGAGTGGCGCCGACGGGCGGTGGCGGCCGGTCGTCGACCCGTCGGCCGCAAGATCGGCCTGACGTCGAAGGTGATGCAGGCGGCTACGGGCATCGACGAGCCCGACTACGGGGCCATCTTCGCGGACATGGTCTACGAGAGCGGCGCGGTGATCGAGCACGGCCGGTTCTCCAACGTGCGCATCGAGGTCGAGCTCGCGTTCCGGCTCTCCGCGCCGGTCGCCGGCCCGGACGCGACCGTCGACGACGTCCTGGGCGCCACCGAGCACGTGGTGCCCGCGCTGGAGGTCCTCTCGTCCCGCATCGAGCTCGCCGGCCGCACGATCGTCGACACGATCAGCGACAACGCGGCGATGGGGGCGATGGTGGTCGGGGGCACGAGCGTCCGGCCCGGCGACGTGGACCTGCGCTGGGTCCCGGCCGTGCTCGCCCGGAACGGGACGATCGAGGAGTCCGGCGTCAGCGGTGCCGTGCTCGGCCACCCCGCGCTGGGCGTCGCCTGGCTGGCGAACAAGCTGGCCCAGCACGGCGACCGCCTCGAGGCCGGCGAGCTGGTGCTCGCCGGCTCCTTCACGCGCCCGACCTGGGTCCGCCCGGGTGACACCGTGCTGGCCGACTACCGCGACCTGGGGACGATCACATGCCGCTTCGTCTGAACCCGACGTTCCGTGACGCCCTCGCCGCAGCAGACCGGCCGCTCGTCGGCATGTGGGTCTGCACGGGCAGCCCGCTCGTCGCGGAGATCTGCGCGGGCTCCGGGCTCGACTGGCTCCTCGTCGACATGGAGCACTCGCCCAACGGGCTGGAGTCGGTGCTCGCTCAGCTCCAGGCCGTCGCGCCCTACCCGGTGACGCCCGTGGTCCGCGTGCCGGTCGGAGACGTCGTCATGATCAAGCAGGTGCTCGACCTGGGAGCGCAGGACCTCCTGGTGCCGATGGTCTCGTCCGCCGAGGCGGCGCGGGCCGCCGTCGAGGCCGTCCGCTACCCCCCACGCGGGCGTCGGGGCGTCGGCTCGGCGCTGTCCCGGTCCGCGCGGTGGAACCGGGTCGAGGGGTACCTCGAGCGCGCGGACGAGCACGTGTCGCTGTTCGTCCAGGTGGAGACTGTCGAGGCGGTGGCCGCCGCCGGGGAGATCGCGTCGGTCGACGGTGTCGACGGGGTGTTCGTCGGCCCCTCCGACCTCGCCGCGTCGATGGGGCTGCTCGGGCAGCAGACGCATCCCGACGTCGTCGCCGCCGTGCACCGGACGATCGACGCCGTGCGTGCGGCAGGAAAGCCGGTCGGCGTCAACGCGTTCGACCCCGCCCTGGCGCGCGCGTACGTCGAGGCCGGCGCCTCGTTCGTCCTCGTCGGTGCCGACGTGACGCTCCTCGCGCAGGGATCCGAGGGACTGGCCCGGCTGCTCGCACCGTCGGCGGATGGGGTGATCGCTCCGCCGGGCACGTAGCCTCCGGGCATGAGGACCCTTGACGAGGTCGGCGAGCGCGACGCCTGGCGATGCTGGCTGTGCGACGAGCCGGTCGACCCCGACGCGTCGGTCAACTCCGACCGCGGCCCGAGCATCGACGGCGGCGCGACGCCGAAGGGCAAGAAGGCCGCACCCGGCTCCGAGCGGCTCGCCCACCGGGCCTGCAACACCCGCAAGGGCGCGGTCAAGCCCGTCGTCGCCTGGTCGTCGGCCCTGTTCGTCGTCGAGCCGGCACCGATCGTGCCGACCGTCGAACGGCTGACCCGCAAGGGTGGGCGGGAGGTCGTGGGTCGGTGCCCCACCCGGGCCGACGGCGAGGAGGCGGCCGTGTGGCTGGTGGACCGGCTGTCGCGGTTCGCGCCGGACCTCCGGGTCTCCGCGACGGTCGAACCGGGCGGCGGGCAGTTCCTCCTGGTGCTGCGCGCCGGCTGACCCTGCCCGACGCACCGAGGCTCGCGCCGGCGCCGGTCAGGCCAGGGACAGCACGAACGACAGCAGGAACCCCGCCGCCGTGCTCAGTGCGACCGCGGGTCCGCCGTGCTCGTACGCCTCGGGCATGAGGGTGTCCGCCAGGGAGGCGAGCACGGCTCCCGCCGCGAAGGCGAGGGGGAGCGAGATCGTCTCCCCCGACGTGCTCGCCAGCGGACCCGCGCCCACCACCACCGCGGCGGTGAGCAGCACCGCGCAGATGCTCCACGTCCCCAGGACAAAACCGAGCGACCTGCCCTGCGCGCGCATCGACGCGCTGCCGACCAGCGACTCCGGGAAGTTCGAGACGAAGATGGCGGCCAGCAGGGCCAGCCCACCGGTGCCCTCGGTCAGCGAGATCCCCAGCGCCAGGTTCTCGGGAACCCCGTCGAGGGTGACGGCCGCCAGCAGTGCGAGGCCCGCCGCCCCGCGCGTCGACGCCGACGTGGGCGGCTTGTCGATCGCGGCGGAGTCCACGTCGAGCTTCTCGCTGCCCTCGTCCTCGGGCCCGGTGCTGCTGCCTGCGCGGGCGGCCGCGTCGAGCCGGGCACTGAGCACCGTGAACACCACGGCACCCGCCGCGAGCCCCGCCACCGCACGCCAGATGCCGCCCCGCTCGTAGGACTCCTCGAACAGCTCGAACGCCAGCGCGGTGATGAGCGCGCCGGCGGCGAACGCCAGCATGGCCGCCAGCACCCGTTTGGGCAGCTCCAGCCACGCGCCGAGCAGCGCACCCAGCACGAGGGCGCTGGACGCGATCGCCCCGAACACGACGGCGTCGGCCATGTCCCCACTGAACCGGGTCCCTGGTGCACGCGCACCCGGAACCAGGACCCGCCGCTACGCCGGGACGGCCTCCGACCGCTTCTTGCGGGCGAACCGCGCAGGCAGGTCCGGGCCGTCCCACACCTGGACCGCCCGCCAGATCGACGCCGCGATCGGGACGGCCAGCACGGCCCCGGTCAGACCGGCGAGCACGGTCCCCGCGGTGAGCGCGAAGAGGATCACCAGCGGGTGGAGGCGCAGCGTCCGCCCCATGACGACGGGCTGCAGGAGATCGCCCTCCAGCTGGTTCACCACGACGACGATCGCCACGACGACCAGCGCCTCGACCGGCCCGACCGCGACGAGAGCGACCAGGGCGGCGAGGATGCCGGCGAGCGTCGCGCCGACGAGGGGGATGAACGCCAGCAGGAACACGAGCACGGACAGCGGGATCACGAGGGGCACCCCGACGACGGCCAGCCCGATGCCGATGGCGACCGCGTCGACCGCCGCCACGATCGCCGTGCCGCGCACGTACCCGCCCAGCGTGCGCACGGTCGAGTCACCGATCCGCCTGCCGCGCTCGTACCGATGCCCCTCGAACGGGCGCAGGAGGAACTCCCACAGGTGCGGGCCGTCCTTCAGGAAGAAGAACAGCACCACGACCATGATGAAGAACCCGGCGACGAAGTCGACCGTCTGCGACACGCCGGCGATGGCCCCCGAGCCCACCGCGTCGGACTGGACCAGCCCGGTGACCGACTCGCGCACCGACTGGATCTGCTCCTCGGTGATCTCGAACGGCAGGTCCTGGACGTAGGCCTGCAGCTCGTCGAGGCCTTCCAGGGCCTGGTCGCGCAGCTCGTCCCACTGGTTCACGACGGCGTTGACGACCAGCCAGAGGATTCCCGACAGCAGAGCGACGAGTGTGACCAGCGCGATCCAGGTCGCCGCCAGCGACGGCAGACCGCGGCGACGCAGCGCCGAGACCAACGGCGAGATGGCCGCCGCGAGCACCAGGGCAAGGAGCACGGGGATGACCACCAGCGTGAGCTGCGTGATGACCAGCACCACGACCGCGACGACCGCCAGCACTGCGAGGATCTGCACCGATCGAGCCCCCGCGCGTCCCAAGCCATCGGACCACAGGGCCGACGCGCCACGGGCAGGCGGCGACGCCGACGAGGGCGGCGGTGCGACGGCACGAGGACCGATGTCTCGCGGCGATCGTCGTGCGAACAGTCCCATCGACCCTCCCAGAGCACCGTGCTGCAGCTGCCGAAGCCCCCGACGCTACGGCGAGCGGACTCACTCCGCGCGAGCACACGGCTGGCGAGCGCTCGTCGGCCGCGCCTTGACGGCCCCGCGAAGGGCGCGGACCGTCGGACGTGACCGCATCCGCGGCCTCGCCACGAGTCAGGAGTCGTCATGCGCAAGGCACTCGTCGCCGCCGTCGTCGCCGTCCTCGGGATCGTCACCCTCTCTGCCGCCTCCCCTGCGACGGATCCGGTCGAGAAGTCGCACCCCCGGGCGCGCGTCCTGGCGTTCGACGTGCAGTTCACCGGGTTCTTCCTCCTCGACTTCAGCGCCGACGGGGTGCGCGAGGTCACCTCGATCACGGACCCGCAGCTGTCACCGAGCCGGGGGGACCAGATCGTCTTCGAGGACGTCCTCCTGCGCGACGGCGTGCAGGTGGGCGCCGGTGGCGGAGCGTGCACGGTCACGGCGGTCGTGCCGGCCGACCCGCCGATCGCGCTCAGCTGCCAGGTGTCCTACCAGCTGGCCGACGGGCAGGTCGTCGCCCAGGGCCGGGCGTCGAACGCGCCGGTGAAGACCCTCGCGGTCGTCGGCGGCACCGGCAGGTACGTGGGGGCGAGCGGTGAGCTGGTGCTCACCGAGCTGGGCAACGCCGAGAACACCGGGACGCTCCGCATCACGCTCGAACGACTGCCGCGGTGAAGAACGGCTTGAGGACTTGCTAAACTCCTCAATCGAGGAGGTCCCGTGCCCACCACCGCGTCGACCGCGCCGCTGTACGCCATCAAGGCGGACCTGTTCCGCTCGCTCGCCCACCCCACCCGGATCCAGGTGCTGGAGACGCTCAGCGCCGACGCGGACCACGCGGCCTCGGTGACCAGGCTGCTGGCCGCCACCGGCGCCGAGGCGTCGGCGCTGTCCCAGCACCTGGCCGTCCTGAAGCGCGCGGGTGTCGTGACGTCCGAGCGCACCGGCAACGCCGTCGTCTACCGCCTCAGCCGGCCGCTGGTCGCCGAGCTGCTCGTGGTGGCCCGCGCCTTCCTGCGGGAGACGCTCCGCGCGTCCGGCGCGCAGCTCGCGGCCGCCGACGAGCTGCCGGCGCTGTCCGAGGTCCGCCCGGGTGGTGACGGGTCCTGAGCTGGTCACCACGGGGGCTGCTGCCCTCGAGAGCCGATGTCGACCTGCGCCCGCGCACGGTGCGAGCCGACCTCGTTGCCGGCGTCACCGTGGGCATCGTCGCGCTGCCGCTGGCGCTCGCGTTCGGTGTCAGTGCCGGCGTCGGCCCTGCGCCGGGGCTGATCACGGCGGTCGTCGCGGGCATCGTCGCGGCGGTCTTCGGTGGGTCGCGCGTCCAGGTGTCCGGGCCGACCGGGGCGATGGCGGTCGTGCTGGCCCCGATCGTCGCGGTGCACGGTCCGGGCGCGGTCCCGCTGGTGGCGATCCTGGCCGGCGCGCTGGTGCTGCTGGCCGGCGCCGCCCGCCTGGGACGTGTGGTGACGTTCATCCCGTGGCCGGTGGTCGAGGGATTCACCCTGGGCATCGCGACGATCATCTTCCTGCAGCAGGTACCCGCGGCCGTCGGGGTGCATGCCCCGATCGGGGGCAACCCGCTCGTGGTCGCGTTCCACTCGGTCACCCATGCGGGTCCGACCGTCGGGTGGGCGCTCGGGACGGTCGCGGTCGTCGCCGTCGTCATGCTCGGGCTCCCCAAGGTCATGCCCGCGCTGCCCGCGTCGCTCGTGGCGGTCGTCCTGGTCACCACGGTGGCCCAGCTCGCGCACGCACCGCTGGCGCGGATCGGCACACTGCCGGACTCGCTCCCCCTGCCGGCGCTCCCCCACGTCGACCTGGGCCTCCTCCGAGCGCTCGTCGGCCCCGCCGTCGCCGTGGCGGCGCTCGCCGCGATCGAGTCGCTGCTCTCCGCCCGCGTCGCCGCGGCGATGCCGGGAGCGTCCGGCACGGACGACGACGCCCGCCGGTACGACCCCGACCGTGAGCTCGTCGGCCAGGGCCTCGCCTCGATCGCGTCCGGCGCGTTCGGCGGCATGCCCGCCACCGGCGCGATCGCGCGTACCGCGGTGAACGTCCGCGCGGGAGCCCGGACGCGGCTGTCCGCCGTCACCCACTCCGTCGTGATCCTGGCCGTCATCTACCTGGCCACCGGAGCGGTCTCGGCGATCCCGCTGGCCGCGCTGGCCGGCGTCCTCATGGTGACGGCGACGCGGATGGTGTCGGTCGCGGCCGTCCGGGCCGTCCTGAGCTCCACCCGGGCGGACGCCCTGGTGCTCGTGGTCACCGCGGTCATCACCATCGCCGTCGACCTCATCGAGGCGGTGCAGATCGGCCTGCTGGTCGCGGCGTTCTTCGCGCTGCGCTCGGTCTCCCGGGCGACGTCCGTCCACCGGGAGCCGCTGCCCGGTCCCGCGCACCCCGGCGACGAGCGCATCGCCCTCTACCGGCTGGACGGCGCGATGTTCTTCGGGGCGGCCGACCGCATCGGCGCGCAGATCCGGACCAGCACGGACGCGCTCGTCGTGGTCCTGCGCCTCTCGCAGCTCCGGCTGGTCGACGCCACCGGCGCGCACGCGCTGGCCGAGCTCGTGGCCGACCTGGAGCTCGCGGGCGTCACCGTCCTGGTCAAGGGCGTGCAGCCGCAGCACCTGCAGCTGCTGACCCGCGTCGGGGTGCTCGACGAGCTGCGGCACGAGAACCACCTGTTCGAGGACCTCGAGCCCGCGCTGGCCCACGCCCGGTCGCACGTCGCCCGCAGCACTGCTGCGCAGGTCCCAGCGGTACCCGGCTACTAGCCCGGTCTCGCCCGGACCAGGCGCTCAGCCCCGGAACATCGGCCCGTGGGCGTCGGGGTCCCCCGGTTCGTCGAGCGCCGAGGGAGAGTCCTCCGGCTTGTCGTCGGGAAGCCCGTCGAGGGAGTCGGGAAGGTCCGGCACCTCGTCCTGGTCGGCTGTCCTGTCGCTCATCGTCAGCACCTCCACTCCGGTCCCGCTGCCTGGCGGCGTCAATCCCATGGTCGGGCTGCTGCTGCGGGAGTGCACGCCGAGGCTGACCCTCTACCTCCGCTGCGCCGCGTGGAGCACCTCGCGGGCCGTCTGGGTCAGGTGCGAGCCGTTCGCGGCCGCGCGCTTCAGCAGCTCGTCGTAGGCCGCCGGCATGTCGAGGGACAGCTGGTAGGCGAGAACCCCCTTGGCCTGCTCGATGACCACGCGCCCCTCGAGCGCCTCCGCGACCCGGCGTCCGAGACCCTCGTCGTCCAGGCCGAGCGGCTGCACGATCGCGAGCGTCGCGAAGTCGGCGAAGCTCTGGGCCAGCACCAGCGACTGCCCTGTGAGGTCCACGTCGGTGGCGGAGAAGATGTTCAGCCCGCCGATGACGTGCTGGCGCCAGTGCATCGGGAAGGCGTGCACGGAGCGGAAGCCCGAGGCGACGATCTTGCGCCCCACCCCTCCCCAGCGCGCCTCGATGTCCTCGGCTCCGACGGCGTGCACGGGCCGACCCGTCCGGGCCGCGTCCACGCACGGTCCGGCGGCAGCCTGCGCTTGGTAGAGCTCGATCTCCGCCGTCCGGTGGGACGTGGCGCTGAGCAGCTCGAAGTCGCCGCTGCCGGTGCGCACCAGCAGGGCTGCGGCATCGGCGGGCAGGAGCTCGGCACAGTCCTGCACCAACCGGGCCAGGAGTCCCGTGATCTCGTGCTCTCCCACCAGCGCGCTGGCGACGTCCGCGAGCGCCTGGGCCGACGTCCGAGCAGTCATTGGTCACCGTTCCTCGAGCTGTCGTCGGACGCCTCGCGACGCGAGACGCCCTGGTCGGTCCCTGTGAAGCTGAGCCGCCGCTCGACCACCTGGGTCGCGATCTGGTCCAGCGTCGCCGAGTCGGCGAAGGCGTGGGCGCGCAGGATGGCGAGCGCGTCCTCCGGGGACACCGCGAGCTGCGCGACGATCATCCCGGTCGCCTGGTGCACGCGGGCACGGTCCGACCAGGCGGCGAAGGCGAGGACGCCGTTCGAGTCGTGGTCGTCGAGGAGCGCGGCCCCGACCGCGTCCGCCAGGAACTGGGCGTCGTCGAGGCTCTCGTCCAGCTCTCCCTCGGCGCGGTAGAGCGTCACCACCCCGATCGTCACGCCCCCGGGATGCATGGGGATCGCCCAGACGGTCAGCGGCCCGGCGATGCGCCCCGCCAGCTCGGTGAACATCGGGAACGGGCCCCCCTGGTCGCCGTCGACGTGCGTCACCACCGCGTGGCCGGCCCGGAAGGCGTCCTGGCCGGGACCTTCCCCCAGGACGTCCTGGAGGTCCTCGATGCGCGCCGAGGTCCCGTTGGAGGTGCTCACCGTGAGCCGCTCGGGCTTGGTGGACGACAGGGTGATGGCGCCACCGTCCGCGCCGAGGATCTCCACGCACGCCCTGCACAGCCGGGCGGCGAACGGCTGGTCCGGGGAGCTGGACGCCAACGAGGTGGCAAGCCGGCCGAGGACGGCGCTCTTGCTGCTCACGGTCCCCACCCTCCCCGGCGACCCGTCATGGCGCCTCGTCCCATTGTCCACCCGAACGCGCCCGACAGCGGTTCACCGACGCAACCGGCGCGTGCTGACAGACGAGCGGCTGCCGATCGGCTTGATCGGATCTACCCTGCTGACGAGGAACCGAAAGGTGGCAGGGCGACCTCTCCGGGTTCAGGAGGGAGCTGTCGGCGGGGATCGGACGCCACCCTGGCGGTGGGAGGTCACGATGACCGCGTCCACGACCCGCGCGGGTCGTTTCCAGTTCACGTCGACCACCGAGCGGTGGTGGTGGTCCGACGAGATGTTCCGCATCCACGGCATGGAGCCCGCCGAGGTGGTGCCGACGACGGAGCTCTTCCTGTCGCACGTCCACCCCGAGGAGCGGACGCGCGTGGCGGAGGCCCTGGCGGTGAGCGCGGACCCCGAGGCCCGCACCTGTGAGTACCGGCTGGTCGACCTCGCCGGGACCGAGCACCACGTCACCCTCGTGGTCGCGCACCAGGCCCCGGACGGCGCCGTCGGGACGTCGTCGGGCTTCGTGGTCGACGCCACCCGGCAGCGCGATCTGCTTGTCGCGGAGCAGGTGAACGAGCAGCTCACCGCCGCGCTGGAGTCGCACGCGGCGATCGACCAGGCCAAGGGCGTGCTCATGCTCACCTACGGCGTCGACAGCGAGACGGCCTTCGCCATGCTGCGGACCAGCTCGCAGCAGCACAACGTGCGGCTGCGCACGTTGGCGGCCCGCGTCGTGCACGCGGTGGACGGGGGGCTCGACCCCCGGGCGCGGGACGCGGTCGACCGGGCGGTGTCAGCGGTCCTGTCCGATGCCGCCCCGCCCCACGGGGCCGGCGGCCCCACGCCCCTCGAGCTGCGCCTGGAGACGCGCGAGGACGTCCCCGTGCTGCGCGTCTGCGGCGGTGTGGACCTGTCGAACCGGGGGGAGCTCGCCGCGGCCGTCGCCGTGCTCGTGCACCGCGGCCGTGGCAGTGGTCGCGTGGTCGTCGACCTCGTCGGCGTGCGCCGCGTCTCGCCGGCAGCCGCGGACGTCCTGACGAGCGCGATCCGCCGGGCGGCGGACCAGGGCATCTTCATGACCATCGTCGGGGGGCAGCCGGGCGGTCCGCGCCGCTCCCCCGCAGCCCACGGGCGCGTGGCCGCCCGCCGCTGACCGGTTCAGCCG
>NZ_CAURTV010000085.1:0-15447 GCF_963527515.1 uncultured Cellulomonas sp.
CCCCGGCACGCGCATCGACCCCGGCAGCGGCTGCCAAGCCCGCGACCACCCCGACGGCGAGCGTGCCCGCGGACCAGGACGCGTCGTTCGGTCGCGCGGTGACCACGTACAGCGCCGCAGGCGCACGCAGGCTCGCCGGTCCGGTGACGCCGCCGGTGGTGTCGACCATCTCGGCCGAGCGGTTCGCCGAGCGCGCCCGGGCCCGTCGCAACCTCGCGCGTCGCCAGGTGCTCGTGGTCGCGTCGTCCGCCGTCGCCGTGGTCGCCCTCGGCTGGTTGCTGTTCTTCTCGCCGGTCCTCGCGCTCGACCCGGCGCAGGTCACGGTCGAGGGTGCGGGGACCGTGGTCGCCGTGGACCAGGTGCGCGGTGTGGTCGACGCGCAGGCGACCACCCCGCTGCCTCGCCTGGACACCGTCCGCCTGCGTGACCAGGTGCTCGACGTACCCGGTGTCCGGGAGGCGCGCGTGACGCGGGAGTGGCCTCGCGGTCTGCTGGTCGTGCTCGTCGCGCGGGAGCCGGTCGCCGCCGTCCCCGAGCAGCCGGGCAACGAGGACCCCGCGACGCGCGGCGTGCCCGGGTTCGCCCTGCTGGACATGGACGGCGTGCAGGTGGGCCGGGTCGACGCCGCACCCGACGGATTGCCCGTGGTGGACGTGCCGGTGGGGGACAAGCGGACGCTGTCGGCGGTGCTGAGCGTCCTGCAGCAGCTGCCGGCGGACCTCCTCGCCCAGGTGGGCGGTGTCTCGGCGCGCACGCAGGACACGGTCACCATGAACCTGCGCGACAACGTGCGCGTCGACTGGGGGAGCGCACAGGAGACGCCGCTCAAGGTCGCCGTGCTGTCGGCCCTGCGCGCGTCGCCCGCCGCGGCCGGCGCGACGGTCATCGACGTCTCGGCGCCCCGGCTGCCCATCACGAAGTGACGCGGGCGGGCGATCTTCGACGCCACATCCCGACACGCGCGGCGCGGTCGTTGATCGCGGTGCGGACGGCACCTAGCGTCACGCACTGACAGCACATCTGACATAACTATAACCCTCAAGTAGAGGGTGAAGGTTTCACCCCGACGGGGTCCCGCCGCACCGGCGGGCCGCGGACGGACCCCGTGGCTCCGGCCGCGACCGGCACAGAACGAGAGGCACCCACCGTGGCAGCTCCGCAGAACTACCTGGCGGTCATCAAGGTCGTCGGCATCGGCGGCGGCGGCGTGAACGCCGTGAACCGCATGATCGAGGTCGGCCTCAAGGGTGTCGAGTTCATCGCCGTCAACACCGACGCCCAGGCGCTCCTGATGTCGGACGCGGACGTCAAGCTCGACGTCGGCCGCGAGCTCACGCGCGGGCTCGGTGCGGGTGCGGACCCCGAGGTCGGCAAGAAGGCCGCCGAGGACCACAAGGACGAGATCGAGGACGTCCTGCGCGGCGCCGACATGGTGTTCGTGACCGCGGGCGAGGGCGGCGGCACCGGTACGGGCGGCGCGCCCGTCGTCGCGCGGATCGCCCGCTCGCTCGGCGCCCTGACCATCGGCGTGGTCACGCGCCCGTTCACGTTCGAGGGGCGCCGCCGCTCCGTCCAGGCGGACACGGGCATCGAGGCGCTGCGCGCCGAGGTCGACACGCTCATCGTCATCCCCAACGACCGCCTGCTGCAGATCTCGGACCGCTCGGTCTCCGTGCTCGACGCGTTCCACTCGGCCGACCAGGTGCTGCTGTCGGGCGTCCAGGGCATCACGGACCTCATCACGACCCCCGGCCTCATCAACCTCGACTTCGCGGACGTCAAGTCCGTGATGCAGGGTGCGGGCTCGGCGCTCATGGGGATCGGCTTCGCCCGCGGCGACGACCGCGCGGTGCAGGCGGCCGAGATGGCGATCTCGTCCCCGCTGCTCGAGGCGAGCATCGACGGTGCGCACGGCGTGCTGCTGTCCATCCAGGGCGGGTCCGACCTCGGCCTGTTCGAGATCAACGAGGCGGCCCGGCTGGTGCAGGAGGCCGCGCACCCGGAGGCCAACATCATCTTCGGTGCGGTCATCGACGACGCCCTCGGCGACGAGGTGCGGGTCACGGTGATCGCCGCGGGCTTCGACTCCGGCTCGCCGACGGTCCGCCGCGACTCCCGGGCGCTCGGTCAGGTCAGCGGCAACTCGGCCCGCCAGGTGCCCGCGGTCACGTCCCAGGTGCCGACCCCGCGCCCGGTGCTGGACCCCGAGGAGCAGCTGGTGCCGGTCGGCTCGTACAGCCACAACCACGCGGCCGCTCCGGCCCAGCCCGACGTCCCCGCCTTCCTGTCCACCGAGGCTGAGCCCACCCCGATCACGGGAGCCCTGGAGGTGCCGCGGATCTTCACCGAGGAGGCCTCCCGGCGGGACCGCGACGAGCTGGACGTACCCGACTTCCTCAAGTAGGCGGTCCGTGAACGCACAGCCCGGGACCGACCTCCCGCCGGTCGTCGAGGTCGATCTCGGGGCGGGCGTCCGTGCGGGTTTCACCACCCGCGCGGGCGGTGTGAGCCGGCCGCCGTACGACGCCCTGAACCTCGGTGACGCGGTGGGCGACGAGCCGACCGCGGTCGGTCGGAACCGCGCGCTGCTGGAGCGCTGGGCCGGTGCGCCGGTCGCCTACGTGCGGCAGGTGCACGGCGACGGCGTGGTGGTCGTGACGGCTCCACCGGCGGCGGGCGCGGCGACCGTGGGGGAGGCCGACGCGCTGGTGGCCGCCTCGCCGCTGGTCGCCGTCGCGGTCCTGGTTGCCGACTGCGTGCCCGTGCTCCTGGCCGACGCCGACGCGGGTGTCGTCGCCGCGGTGCACGCCGGACGACGCGGTCTGGTGGCCGGCGTCGTCGAGGCCGCCGTGGCCTCGATGGTCGGTCAGGGTGCGGACGTGAGCCGCATCCGGGCCGCGGTGGGGCCGTCCATCGCTGGGACGTCGTACGAGGTGCCGGCGGCGCTGCAGGACGAGGTCGCCGCGGTCGTGCCCGAGGCGCGCGCCACCACGGGGTGGGGGACGCCCTCGCTCGACCTGTCGGCGGGCGTCGCGGCGGTGCTCGCCCGCGCCGGCGTGCCGCGCGTCGAGACCCTCGTCCGCGACACCTGGACGGACCCGATGCTCTTCTCGTACCGGCGTGCGCAGCGCACGGGCCGGTTCGCCGGCGTGGTCCGGCTCCTGCCCGACGGCGCCCACCGATCGTGAACGCCGCGGTTGTCGGGCGTGTCGCGCCGCGGCCGGAACCTCCCCGTTGCTAGCGTGACCGGCAGAGGGAGCCCATCGTCGCCGGCCAGTCCGGTGCGGGGCTCGGGGTGGTCCGGAGAGATCCGGGGAGGGAGTCAAGGCGATGGCCGGAGCACTGCGCAAGACGATGCTGTACCTCGGCCTGGCCGACGACCGGTCGGAGCACGAGGAGTACCTCGACGAGTACGACGACCAGGAGGTCACGGTGCCGCAGGAGTACGAGGCCCAGGTCACGCCGCTGCACCGGCCGACGCGCACGTCGCTGCCCACGCAGGCCGCACAGCCGTCGCACCCCGCCCCGGGCGAGCTCCGGCGGATCACGACGATCCACCCGCGCTCATACAACGACGCGCGCAAGATCGGCGAGGCGTTCCGCGAGGGCACCCCGGTCATCATGAACCTCACGGACATGGACGACGCGGACGCCAAGCGCCTCGTCGACTTCTCCGCGGGGCTGATCTTCGGCCTGCACGGCGCGATCGAGCGCGTGACCAGCAAGGTGTTCCTGCTCTCGCCGGCGCACGTCGAGGTGGCCGGAGAGGCCGCCGGCCCCGTCGCCGAGCCCCCGGCACGTGCGGGCTTCTACAACCAGAGCTGACGCGTGCAACTCGTCGCGGCACTGCTGTTCTACGTCGTCCTCGCGTTCTTCCTGCTGCTCCTGGTCCGGCTCGTGCTGGACTGGGTGCAGTTCTTCGCGCGCGACTGGCACCCGTCCGGGATCGCCCTGGTGATCGCCGAGATCACCTACTCGGTGACCGATCCACCCCTCAAGGCGCTGCGCCGGGTGCTGCCCCCGTTGACCATCGGATCCATCCGCCTGGACCTCGCTTTCCTGGTGCTCATCCTGAGCTGTTCGATCCTGATGTCGGTGCTCGGCAGCATCTGAGCCGACCACCGCGGTGTCCGCGCACGTGTCGCGAGGGCGTGCGAGCACCGCATTCTCCGCTACCGTGGCCCGAGGCGGTCGGTGGACTGCCGCCGGCCCGACCGAGCACTACCGACTGAGGTGATGACGATGGCTCTGCTGACCGCAGACGAGGTCTTGAACAAGAAGTTCCAGGCCACGAAGTTCCGCGAGGGCTACGACCAGGACGAGGTCGACGACTTCCTGGACGAGGTCGTCAACACGCTGCGCGACCTGCAGGGTGAGAACGACGACCTCAAGACGAAGCTGGCGGTGGCCGAGCGCCGGATCGCCGAGCTGAGCCGCGCTGGTGCCCAGCAGGCCGCGCCCGCCCCGAAGCCCGAGGTCGCCCCCGAGCCGATCCCGGCGCCCGCCCCCGTGGTGGCAGCCCCGGTGGCCCAGCCGGCGCCGATCGTCGCCCCGGTGCAGAACGCGCCGCGCACCAGCGAGCCCGAGTCCGCCACCGGCATGCTGGCGCTGGCGCAGAAGCTGCACGACGACTACGTGCGCAGCGGCCAGGAGGAGTCCGACCGTCTGGTCGGCGAGGCCAAGAGCCAGGCGAACCGCATCGTCCGCGAGGCCGAGGAGACGTCGCAGCGCACGCTCGGTCAGCTCGAGCAGGAGCGGTCGCTGCTGGAGCGCAAGATCGACGAGCTGCGGGTGTTCGAGCGCGACTACCGCACCCGTCTGAAGAGCTACCTGGAGAACCTGCTCGGTGACCTGGACAACCGGGGCAACGCACTGCCGCCCCGCTCCGGCCAGCCCCAGCCGGTCGGCGAGGGTCAGAACCTCTAGGCACCTTTCCGGCGACCACCCGCCGGAGCACATTGGTCCTGCATCACCGCAGGTCAGGCCGTCATGACACGCGCGCCACGCCGGGTTTCACCCGGCGTGGCGTGTTGTGTCCCTGTCGGTGCCCGCATACAGTCGCGTGACTTCGAGGACAGGGGGGCCCGCTCGTGGCCATCAACGACGCGCTCAGCGCGGTCGACGTCAGCACGGACACCAAGGAGCTGGCGAAGCTGGTGAAGCACTTCCCGGTGCGCGACGGCGAGAAGCCGTGGACCGCCCGGGAGGTCAAGGACATCGCGGAAGAGCTGACCAGCGACATCGACCGGCTCACCGGTGAGCTGGCGGCCGCTGACGCCGAGCTGTCGGACCTGCTGCGCAACTCCGGCGACGGCGCCGGCGACGACCAGGCGGACTCCGGCTCGTCCGCGCTCGAGCGCGAGCAGGAGCTCACGCTCGTGAACAACACGCGGGACCTGCTCGCGCAGACCACCCGCTCGCTGGCGCGCATCTCGGCCGGCACGTTCGCCACCTGCGAGTCGTGCGGCAAGGCGGTGGGCAAGGCGCGCCTGCAGGCGTTCCCCCGCGCGACGCTCTGCGTGGAGTGCAAGCAGCGCGAGGAGCGTCGCTGACGCGCACGTAGACTCCTGCGGTGCCCACCACCCCGGACGTCCAGCCTGACGCGCCCTCGACCGCTCCGCGTCGACGTGCGCTGCTGGTCGGCCTGTTCTCCCTGACGGCCGTCGTGCTCGTCCTCGACCAGCTGACCAAGGCGTGGGCGGTCGGCGCGCTGGTGGAGGGCGAACGCCGCAGCCTGGTGGGTGACCTGCTCGGGTTCCAGCTCGTGTTCAACCCCGGCGCGGCGCTGTCCATCGCCACGGGGATGACCTGGCTGCTCACGGTGGTCGCGGTGGTCGTGGTGGTCGTGGTCGTCCGCGCGAGCCGGCGGATCGGGTCGCGCGCCTGGGCGCTCGCCCTCGGTCTGCTGCTGGGCGGTGCGCTCGGGAACCTGGTGGACCGGCTGGTCCGGGAGCCCGGGGTGGCGCGCGGGGAGGTCGTCGACTTCATCGCCTACGGCGACTGGTTCGTGGGCAACGTCGCGGACGTCGCGATCGTGGGCGCGGCCGTCCTGGTCGTGCTGCTCGCGGCCACCGGGGTGCACCTGGACGGGACGCGCGACCACGCGGACGAGGACGACGACGACGAACCCGCTGACGCTGCTGCCGGCCCGGACGCCCGCTCCGACGTCACCGCACCGGCGACCGAGCACCATGCCTGACACGCGCGCGATGCCCGTGCCCGACGGGCTGGTCGGCGAGCGGGTGGACGCGGCCCTGTCCCGGCTGCTGGGCCTGTCGCGCACCCGCGCGGCCGAGATCGCCGAGGCCGGCGGCGTCCACCTCGACGGCAAGGAGCTGGGCAAGTCCGACCGGCTGTCGGCGGGCGGCTGGCTCGAGGTGGAGATCCCCGACGTGGTCCCCGCGGCGACGATCGAGATCGTCGCCGAGCCCGTGCCGGGCATGCGGATCGTCTACGACGACGACGACGTCGTGGTGGTCGACAAGCCGGTCGGGGTCGCCGCGCACCCGTCACCGGGCTGGACCGGTCCCACCGTCGTCGGCGCGCTGATGGCCGTCGGCTACCGCATCTCGACGTCCGGGTCCGCCGAGCGGCAGGGCATCGTGCACCGGCTGGACGTCGGGACGTCGGGGCTGATGGTCGTCGCCAAGAGCGAGCAGGCGTACACCGTGCTCAAGCGGGCGTTCAAGGAGCGCACGGTCGAGAAGGTCTACCACGCGCTCGTGCAGGGCCACCCGGAGCCGACGGCCGGCACCATCGACGCCCCGATCGGCCGGCATCCCAGCTCGGACTGGAAGTTCGCCGTGGTGGCGGACGGGAAGCCGTCGATCACGCACTACGAGGTGCTCGAGATGCTGCCCGCCGCGTCGCTGGTCGAGGTGCACCTCGAGACCGGTCGCACCCACCAGATCCGCGTGCACTTCGCGGCGACGCGGCACCCCTGCGTCGGGGACCTCACGTACGGGGCGGACCCGTCGCTCGCCGCGCGGGTGGGCCTGACGCGGCAGTGGCTGCACGCCATGCGCCTCGGGTTCCACCACCCGAGCACCGGCGACTGGCTGGAGCTGACCAGCGAGTACCCGGAGGACCTGGCGCGGTCGCTGGCCGTGCTGCAGGACGGCTACGCGTAGCACCGGGACGGGCTCGCCGGTGACCCGCGACACGTCGCCGGCGCGACACGCCGCGCACCCCGCCGGAGCGGCGGGGTGGCGGCCCGGGAGTGTCCGACCGGCGACGTAGGATCGCCCGCATGGCATCAGCTGGGGGCTCCGACTTCGTCCACCTCCACGTGCACACCGAGTACTCGATGCTCGACGGCGCGGCACGCCTGGACGACCTGTTCACGGAGGCCAACCGGCTCGGTCAGACGGCTGTCGCCATCACGGACCACGGGTACCTGTTCGGGGCGTTCGACTTCTGGCAGAAGGCCAAGAGCCACGGGATCAAGCCGATCATCGGCGTCGAGGCCTACGTCACGCCGGGCACCAGCCGCTTCGACCAGAACCGCGTCCGCTGGGGCGAGGCGCACCAGGCGTCCGACGACGTCTCCGCCCGCGGCGCGTACACGCACATGACTCTGCTGGCGAAGTCCACCAAGGGCATGCACAACCTGTTCCGGATGTCGTCGCTGGCCTCGCTCGAGGGCCAGATGGGCAAGTGGCCCCGCATGGACCGCGAGCTGCTGACCACCTACAGCGACGGCCTCATCGGCACCACGGGCTGCCCGTCGGGCGAGGTGCAGACGCGCATCCGGCTCGGCCAGTTCGACGATGCCGTGCGCGCCGCCGGGGAGCTGCAGGACATCTTCGGCAAGGAGAACTACTACGTCGAGCTGATGGACCACGGGCTCGAGATCGAGACGCGGGTCATCAAGGACCTGCGCCGCCTGGCCGAGGCGATCGGCGCCCCCGTCGTCGCCACCAACGACCTGCACTACACCAAGCACGAGGACAGCCACGCGCACGAGGTGCTGCTGTGCGTCCAGTCGGGCTCGACCCTGGCCGACCCCGACCGGTTCAAGTTCGACACCGACCAGTTCTACCTGAAGTCGGCCGAGGAGATGCGGCGCACCTGGTCGGAGATCCCGGAGGCGTGCGACAACACGGTGCTCATCGCGGAGCAGTGCGAGGTGGAGTTCAGCACCGACGCCAACTTCATGCCGAACTTCCCCGTCCCGACGGGGGAGAGCGAGGACTCCTGGTTCATCAAGGAGGTCGAGACCGGCCTGCAGCGGCGGTACCACGGGACGATCCCGTCGGACGTGCGCACCCAGGCCGAGTACGAGACCGGCGTCATCACGCAGCTGGGCTTCTCCGGGTACTTCCTCGTCGTCGCCGACTTCATCAACTGGGCCAAGGACCAGGGCATCCGCGTCGGACCCGGCCGTGGGTCCGCCGCCGGCTCGATGGCGTCGTACGCGATGGGCATCACCGAGCTGGACCCGCTGGAGCACGGGCTGATCTTCGAGCGGTTCCTCAACCCCGAGCGCGTGTCCTGGCCCGACGTCGACGTCGACTTCGACGAGCGCCGGCGCGGCGAGGTCATCCGGTACGTGACGGACAAGTACGGCGAGGACCGGGTCGCCCAGATCGTCACGTACGGCACGATCAAGGCCAAGCAGGCGCTCAAGGACGCCTCGCGGGTGCTGGGCTTCCCGTTCGCGATGGGGGAGAAGCTCACCAAGGCGATGCCGCCCGCGGTGATGGGCAAGGACATCACGCTGTCCGGCATCTACAACCCGCAGGACTCCCGGTACGCGGAGGCGGACGAGTTCCGCCAGGTGGTCCAGGCCGACCCCGAGGCGCAGCGGGTGCTGGAGACCGCGCGCGGCCTGGAGAACCTCAAGCGGCAGTGGGGTGTGCACGCGGCCGGCGTGATCATGTCGAGCGAGCCGCTGCTGGACATCGTCCCGATCATGCGGCGCCCGCAGGACGGCGCGATCATCACGCAGTTCGACCAGCCGGGGTCCGAGGCCCTGGGCCTGATCAAGATGGACTTCCTCGGCCTGCGCAACCTCACGATCCTCGACGACGCGCTCGAGAACATCGTGATGAACGGCAAGCCGGCCATCAAGATCGAGGAGGTCGCGCTCGACGACCCGGCGACGTACGAGCTGCTCGGCCGCGGCGACACGCTCGGGGTGTTCCAGCTCGACGGCGGTCCGATGCGCTCGCTGCTGCGCCAGATGCGCCCCGACAACTTCGAGGACATCTCGGCCGTCATCGCGCTGTACCGCCCGGGCCCGATGGGGATGAACTCCCACATCAACTACGCGCTGCGCAAGAACGGCCTGCAGAAGGTGGAGCCCATCCACCCCGAGCTCGAGGCGCCGCTCGAGGAGGTCGTGGGCATCACCCACGGCCTGATCGTCTACCAGGAGCAGGTGCAGCGCGCCGCGCAGAAGCTGGCCGGCTACACCCTCGGCCAGGCCGACCTGCTGCGCCGCGCCATGGGCAAGAAGAAGAAGGAGGTCCTGGACAAGGAGTTCGTCCCGTTCCAGGCCGGCATGCGCGAGCGCGGCTACTCGGACGCGTCCATCCAGGCCGTCTGGGACGTGCTGGTGCCCTTCGCCGGGTACGCGTTCAACAAGGCACACTCCGCCGCGTACGGCGTCATCTCCTACTGGACCGCGTTCCTCAAGGCGAACTACCCGACCGAGTACATGGCCGGACTGCTCACCAGCGTGCGCGACGACAAGGACAAGTCGGCGCTGTACCTGGGTGAGTGCCGGCACATGGGCATCACGGTGCTCGCGCCGGACGTCAACTCCTCGTCGGCCAACTTCACCGCCGTCGGCAAGGACATCCGGTTCGGTCTGACGGCCATCCGCAACGTGGGCGCCAACGTGGTGGACGCGATCGTGCGGGCGCGAGAGGCCAAGGGCGCGTTCACGTCCTTCACCGACTTCCTGGACAAGGTGCCGGCGGTGGTCTGCAACAAGCGGACCATCGAGTCGCTCATCAAGGCCGGGGCGTTCGACTCGCTCGGGCACGCCCGGCGCGCGCTCCTGCTGGTGCACGAGCAAGCGGTGGACTCGGTGATCGGCGTCAAGCGCAAGGAGGCCGAGGGGCAGTTCGACCTGTTCGCGGACCTCCTGGGCGGCGACGACGGGGCACAGGGCTTCGCGGTCGTCGTGCCGGACCTGCCCGACTGGGACAAGAAGCAGCGGCTGGCGTTCGAGCGGGAGATGCTCGGCCTGTACGTGTCCGACCACCCGCTGTCCGGGCTCGAGCACGTGCTCGCGGCGGCGGCGGACGTGTCGATCGCGACCCTGCTCGGCGACGAGCAGCGACCGGACGGCTCCACCGTCGTCGTCGCCGGGCTGATCACGTCGCTGCAGCGCAAGATGTCGAAGCAGGGCAACCCCTGGGCCGCGGTCACCATCGAGGACATGGAGGCCTCGGTCGAGATCATGTTCTTCGGCGAGACCTACCTGGCGTACTCCACGGCGCTCGCCGAGGACGCGGTCGTCGTGATCCGCGGACGCGTGCGCCGGCGCGACGAGACGATGCAGCTCCAGGCTATGGAGGTGTCGCTGCCGGACGTCTCCCAGGCGGCCGACGCGCCCGTGGTGGTCTCCATGGCGGTGTCCCGGTGCACGCCGCCGGTGGTCGAGCGGCTCCGCGAGGTGCTCTCCACCCATCCGGGCGTCACCGAGGTGCACCTCCGGCTGACCAGCCCGGGCCGGGCCACCGTGATGCGGCTGGACCACGGGCTGCGCGTCGAGCGGTCGCCGTCCCTGTTCGGGGACCTCAAGGCGCTGCTCGGGCCCAGCTGCTTGGCGTCCTGACCGGCACGGTTCATACCTCTTGTGTTATATAACACAAGGTGGAAGAATAGGCACATGCAGGTCATGGACGCGTTGGGGGACCCGGTCCGCCGGCGGCTCGTCGAGCTCCTCGCCGACGGGGAGCGCAGCGCGGGCCAGCTGGCGGCCGCGGTCGGCGCCGAGTTCGGCGTCAGCCAGCCCGCGACGTCGCGACACCTGCGGGTGCTGCGCGAGGCCGGCGTCGTCGACTCGCAGCCGCGCGGCACCGTCCGGCTGTACTCGGTGCGGCCGGAGGCGCTGGACGACGTCGAGCGCTGGGCGCGGCGGGTCCGCCGGTTCTGGGACGGGCACCTCGACGCGTTGGAGACCGAGGTCGCCCGTGGGGCGCGGGAGCGGAGGAACACCGATGACGACTGACCTGCGGGGCGTGCTGACGCGCCACGAGACCGGCGTGACGGTCCGCTTCGAGCGGCGGTACGCGACGACGCCGGCGGACCTGTGGAGCTGCGTGACGGATCCGCAACGGCTGGCCCGCTGGCTGGGACCGGTGTACGGCGACCTGGTGGTCGGCGGGCGCTACGAGCTGCGGATGGGCCAGGACGTCGCCGGGGCGCCCGAGAACGCGGTCGGCGACATCCTCGAGTGCGACGCGCCCTCGCGGCTCGTGCTCGGGTGGGAGTTCCCCGGCGAGGACCGCAGCCGGGTGGTCCTCGACATCCGCGCGGACGGCGACGGCGCGCTGCTCGTGCTGGAGCACCTCGACCTGCAGGAGGCGGCCGCGCGCGGCTACGGCGGGGGCTGGCACGCCTCCCTGGACCAGCTGGACGACCACGTGTCTGGTCGGCCCGTGCGGGCGTGGGACGACCTGTTCGCGGCGGCGCTCCCGCACTACCGCCAGGCGTGACGCGTCAGCCGACCGTGGCCTCCTTGTAGCCGGTCGGCAGGTCCACCTCGACCACGTCCCCGCGCACCAGCTGGCGGCCGCGCCTCGTCTCGTCCTCGCCGTTCACGGTCACCGCTCCGTCCTCCAGCAGGGCCCGCGCGTGCGCGCCGGAGTCGGCGAGGTCGGCGAGCTTGAGGAACTGGCCGAGCCGGATCGAGTCGTCGGAGATGGGCACCTGGGTCATGGCAGCAGTCTGCCGTGCCCGGGGATCGTGTGGCGCAGCGCACGCCCGCCCAGTGGTCCTGGCCAGGCCCCCGGCAGAGGTCCGTCCTATGCTCGGGAACGTGATCACCCGCATCGACCTGCGCGGTCGCACCCTGTCGCGCCGCGAGCTCCTCGAGGAGCTTCCCCGTGCCGAGGTCGACGTCGAGCACGCCGTCGAGGTCGTCGCGCCCATCCTGGCCGACGTCCGCACGCGGGGCGCCGCGGAGCTGCGCGACCTCGCCGAGCGGTTCGACGGCGTGCGTCCGGTGCACCTGCGGGTTCCCTCCGACGTGGTCACGGGCGCCGTGGAGGCGCTCGACCCGGACGTGCGGTCGGCGCTCGAGGAGACCATCCGGCGGGTCCGTCAGGTCCACGGTGCGCAGCGCCCGGCCGACTTCACCGTGGAGCTGGGCCCCGGCGCCCAGGTCCGGCAGCGCTGGGTGCCCGTGCGGCGCGTGGGGCTCTACGTCCCGGGCGGCCTGGCCGTGTACCCGTCCTCGGTGGTGATGAACGTGGTGGCCGCCCAGGCCGCGGGCGTCGGCTCGCTCGCGGTGGCGTCGCCGCCGCAGAAGGACCAGGGAGGTCTGCCCGACCCGGTGGTCCTGGCAACGTGCGCGCTGCTGGGCATCGACGAGGTGTACGCGGTCGGCGGTGCCCAGGCGGTGGCGATGTTCGCGTACGGCGCCGCCGGCAGCGACGACGTCGACGGGGACACGCTCTGCGAGCCGGTCGACGTGGTGACCGGCCCCGGCAACGTCTACGTCGCCGCCGCCAAGCGGCTGGTGCGCGGGATCGTCGGGATCGATGCCGAGGCCGGTCCGACCGAGATCGCGATCCTGGCCGACGGCACGGCCGACGCGACGCACGTCGCGGCCGACCTGGTCTCGCAGGCGGAGCACGACCCGCTCGCGGCCGCCGTGCTGGTGACGCCGTCGGTCGAGCTCGCCGGCGCGGTCGAGGCGAAGCTGGTCGACCGCGTGGACGCCACGATGCACCGCAACCGCGTGATGACGGCGCTGCGGGGTGAGCAGTCCGCGATCGTGCTCGTCGACGACCTGGAGCAGGGCCTCGAGGTGGTCAACGCCTACGGTGCCGAGCACCTGGAGATCCAGACCGTCGACGCGGCCGCCCTGGCCGAGCGGGTGACCAGCGCCGGGGCGATCTTCGTCGGCGCGTTCTCCCCGGTCTCGCTCGGCGACTACATGGCGGGGTCCAACCACGTGCTCCCGACGGGTGGCTGCGCCCACTTCGCCAGCGGCCTCGGGGTGCACTCGTTCCTGCGCGCCGTGCAGGTCATCGAGTACGACGCCGACGCGCTCGCCGAGGTCGCGGACAAGATCGTCGCCCTGGCCGACGCCGAGGGGCTCCCCGCGCACGGCGAGGCGGTGCGGGCCCGATTCTGACCAGCTCCGAGACTGTGCGCGCCGCCGGGCGAGCCTGCGACCCCAGCCCCCGTCGAGAGGACAGCCTGTGACAGGCAACGCGACGTTCCGCCACCGCGATGTCGCGCTCCTCGCCGTCGTCGGCATCGAGGCGCCGGTCGTGGTCCCCTCGACCGTCTTCGACGAGCGGCTCGCCCCGACCCTGGAGCGCCTCCGGCTCCCGCGCGGCCTCCTGGCCCGGGTGGCCGGGGTGCACGAGCGGCGGTGGTGGGACGAGGAGATGACGTTCGACGACGCCGCGACGGCTGCCGGTGCCAAGGCCCTCGCCGAGGCCGGCATCGACGCCGGCGACGTCGGGCTGCTGATCAACACCTCGGTCACCCGGACGTTCCTGGAGCCGTCGGTGGCCTCCCGCATCCACGCGGGACTGTCCCTGCCGTCGAGCGCACTCAACTTCGACCTGACCAACGCGTGCCTCGGCTTCGTCAACGGCATGACGCTCGCCGCCCAGCTCATCGACTCCGGCCAGATCCGGTACGCCGTGATCGTCAACGGCGAGGACCCGCGGCCCACGCAGGAGGCCACGATCGAGCGGCTGACCGCGCCCGACTCCACGCGCGAGCAGTTCCTGCAGGAGTTCGCCACCCTCACGCTGGGCGCCGGTGCCGCGGCGGCCGTGCTGGGCCCGGCCCACCTGCACCCCGGGGCGCACCGGCTGGTCGGCGGCGTGGCCCGGTCGGCCACCCAGCACCACGAGCTGTGCGTCGGCGGGGTCGACGGGATGAGGACCGATCCCGCGGGCCTCCTCGCCGGTGGCCTGGAGCTCGTCGTGGACGCCTGGAACGAGGCGCAGCCCGAGTGGGACTGGGCGGGTGTCGACCGGATCGTCACCCACCAGGTCTCCTCGGTGCACACCCGCTCGGTGGTCGAGGCGCTCGGCCTGGACGCCGCCAAGGTGCCCACCACCTTCCCGCGGTGGGGCAACGTCGGGCCCGCCGCGCTGCCGATGACGCTGGCCGAGCAGGCCGACTCGCTGCGCACCGGTGACCGCGTGCTGTGCATGGGCGTCGGCTCCGGCCTGCACACCGCCATGGCCGAGATCGTCTGGTGACCGCGGCGACGCGCCCGCCCGCGGAGGTCCTCGCGGCCGGGGGGATCGATCCGCGCTGGTCACGCGTGGTCCGGGTGGGCGCGCGGTCGTGGCACCTGCTGGACAACGAGCCGTCCCTGCAGGTCGAGCCGGTGGGGACGCTGCTGTGCGTGCACGGCAACCCGACGTGGTCGTTCCTGTGGCGGCGCCTCGTGGCCGCGGGTGTCCGGGGTGACCGGCCGTGGCGCGTGATCGCGGTCGACCAGCTGGAGATGGGATTCTCCGAGCGCTCGGGCGAGCAGCACCGGCTACCCGACCGGGTGGCCGAGCTCGGCGCGCTGACCGACCAGCTCGGCCTGGCCGGACCGGTGGTCACCGTGGGGCACGACTGGGGCGGCGTCGTGAGCCTCGGCTGGGCGCTGGACCACCCGGACCTGCTCGCGGGGATCGTGCTGACCAACACGGCCGTCCACCACGACGCCGACGACCCCCTGCCGGGCGCGCTGCGGGTGGCGACCGCGCCGGGCGTCCTGCCGGTGGGCACGGTGACGACGCCGGCGTTCCTGGAGACGACGCTCGCGCTGGCGCACCCCCGGCTCGACCCGGCCGTCGCCGACGCCTTTCGCGCGCCCTACCGGACGGCGGAGCGCCGAGGGGGCATCGGCGGGTTCGTGACCGACATCCCGGCCGGGCCGGACCACCCGAGCCGGCCGGAGCTCGACCGCATCGCCGACGGCGTGAACGGTCTCGACGTCCCCGCGCTGCTCCTGTGGGGTCCGCGCGACCCGGTGTTCTCGGCGCGCTACCTGCGCGACCTGCGCACCCGGCTCCCGCAGGCGGACGTGCACCGCTTCGAGGGCGCCGGGCACCTCGTGGTGGAGGACGCCGACGTGGCGGGCGCCGTGCTGCGCTGGCTGGACGCGCCTGCCGCCCCCACGCCCGCCCCGGAGGCGGACGAGCCGTACCGGGCTCTCGGCGCCACGCTGGTCGAGCGGGCGGCCGACGAGGGCACCGCTCTGATCGAGCTCGCCGGACCGCGGTCGCGGCGCGTGACCTGGGC